>NZ_JAWCTQ010000010.1:0-179275 GCF_032423885.1 Streptomyces tamarix
GAGAGCTCCGTGTGTTGTCCGTGCGGGGTGTGCCGGGGTGCGCCGAGCCCGTCCCACGCGGTCCGGGCGGCGCGGGCGACGTCGTCCGCGGTGAGGCCGGACTCCTCCAGCACCTCGCCGCGCGTGCCGTGCGCGAAGAACTTCTGGGCGAGGCCCACCTGCCGTACCGGTACGTGGACGGAGGCGTCCTCCAGCGCCTGGGCGACGGCCGTACCGACGCCCCCGACGCGGCCGTTGTCCTCGACGGTGACCACCAGGCGGTGGCGGCGGGCCAGTGCGGGCAGGCCGTCCGGCACGGGCTTCACCCAGCACGGGTCGACGACGGTGGCGCGCAGGCCCGCCCGGTCCAACAGCCCGGCGGCCGCGAGGCACACCTCGGCCATCGGGCCGACCGAGACGATCAGGACGTCGGCGTCGTCCCCCTCCGGGCGGGCCAGGACGTCCAGGCCGTGCTCGACGGCGACGGCCTCCCGGTCGGCGGCGACCACGCCCTTCGGGAAGCGGACGACGGTCGGCGCGTCGTCGACGGCGACCGCCTCCCGCAGCAGCCGCCGCAGCCGGGCCCCGTCGCGCGGCACGGCGATGCGCAGGCCCGGTACGACCTGGAGGAGCGACAGGTCCCACATGCCGTTGTGGCTGGGCCCGTCGCTGCCGGTGGCGCCGGCCCGGTCGAGGACGAACGTGACGCCGCACCGGTGCAGCGCCACGTCCAGCAGCACCTGGTCGAAGGCGCGGTTGAGGAACGTCGCGTACACGGCGACGACCGGGTGCGTCCCGCCCAGGGCCAGCCCGGCCGCGGACGTGACGGCGTGCTGCTCGGCGATGCCCACGTCGAAGATCCGGTCCGGGTACGCCTCCGCGAACGCGGCGAGCCCGACCGGCCGGAGCATCGCCGCGGTGATCGCGACGACGTCGGGCCGCTCCGCGCCGACCTTCACGACCTCCTCGGAGAAGACGGAGGTCCAGGACTCGGCGCGGGGTTTGGCCAGGGCCGCCGCCGCGTCCACGGCGTGGAACCGGTCGGCCTCGTGCTCCTCGGCCGGCCGGTGGCCGCGGCCCTTCTCCGTGATGCAGTGCACGATGACGGGGCTGCCGAACCCCTTGGCGTGGCGCAGGGCCGCCTCGACGGCCCCGACGTCGTGTCCGTCGACCGGACCGACGTACTTCAGCCCCAGGTCCTCGAAGAGGCACTGCGGGGCGACCAGGTCCTTCAGGCCCTTCTTCACGCCGTGCAGGGCCGTGTAGAGCGGCCGGCCGACGACGGGGGTCCGCTCCAGCCCCTCCTTGCCCCACTCCAGGACCCGCTCGTACCGCTGCGAGGTGCGCAGCGCCGTGAGGTGGTCGGCGAGGCCGCCGCGGGTCCTGGCGTACGAGCGGCCGTTGTCGTTGACGACGATGACGAGCGGGAAGTCCTTGATCAGGGCGATGTTGTTGAGTGCCTCCCAGGCCATGCCGCCGGTGAGGGCGCCGTCGCCGATGACGGCGACGACGCTGCGGTCGGTCTCGCCGCGCAGCCGGTACGCCTTGGCGAGGCCGTCCGCGTACGACAGGGCCGTGGAGGCGTGGGAGTTCTCGATGACGTCGTGCCGGGACTCCTCCTGGGAGGGGTAGCCGGACAGGCCGCCGCGGCTGCGGAGGCGGCTGAAGTCCCGCCGCCCGGTCAGCAGCTTGTGGACGTACGCCTGGTGGCCCGTGTCCCACAGCAGCCGGTCGTCCGGGGAGCGGAACACGCGGTGGAGGGCGATCGTCAGCTCGACGACCCCGAGGTTGGGGCCGAGGTGGCCGCCCGTGCGGGACACCTGGGTGACGAGGAAGTCGCGTATCTCCGCCGCCAGGTCGGGGAGCCGCTCGGGCGGGAGGGCCCGGACGTCGGCGGGCCCGTCGATCGCGGCGAGCAGGGGGTGCGCGCCGGCGGAGCCGTCGCCGGTCACCACGGGGGGCGTCTGCCGGGGGTCGCGGAAGTCGGTCACGGATCCGCCCCCCCCTACCGGTCCCGGAAGGCGACGCCGCGGGCCATGGCGCGCAGTTCGCCGCGCCAACCCCCGTCGAGGGGCGCCTCGACCAGCGCTTCGCAGCCCTTCTGCACGAGCTGCCCGATGTGCTCCTCGACGTCGTCGCGGACGCCGTTGTCGACGAGCAGGGCGCGCAGCGCCTCCGGGCCGTACGACGGATCGAGGAACAGCTCGCGGACGCGCGGGTCGCGTTCCATGGCGAGTCCCATCAGGAGGGTCATCTTGTGCCGGTCGAAGTCGAGGCCGGCGGGCTTGCCGCTGGCCTCGCCGGTGCCGAACGCGTCCATGAGGTCGTCGCGCAGCTGGAACGCCTCGCCGACGGCGATCCCGTACTCCTGGAACGGCGCGGCCAGGTCGGTCCGGCCGGCGAGCCGGGCGCCGACGGCGAGGGGCCGGTGGATCGTGTAGTGGCCGGACTTGGCGACGGCGATCCAGCGGGCGAGCTGCGGGTCGGCGGAGAACTCGGCGGCGGCGAGGACGTCCATGTACTGGCCGATGATCAGCTCGGCGCGCAGCTCGCTCCACAGGTCGCGGACGGTCGCCGGGGCGTCGGCCATGATCTGGTCGGAGTAGATCAGGGCGAGGTCGCCGGCGAGGATCGCGACGTTCTCCCCGTACCGCTCCGGGTCGCCCTGCCAGCCGCGCCGCCGGTGCACGCCGGTGTGGTGGACGTGGGCGGTGGGCTCGCCGCGCCGCCGGTCGGACCCGTCCATGACGTCGTCGTGGATGAGCGCGCAGGCGTGCAGGACCTCCAGGGCGGCGGCGGCGGACACGACGCCGTCGTACCCCTCCGGTCCGCCGCCGCCCGCGAGGTAGCCGGCGACGCAGAACGCGGGCCGCAGCCGCTTGCCGCCGGACTCGACGAGCCGCGCTATCGCCTCGACGGGCGTGCCGGCGCGGGGATCGACCCGGTTCCAGGCGGCGGTTTCGGCGGAGAGGAAGCCGCGGAGGCGGCGCTCCGTGGCGGCCATGAGGTGGTCGAAGGCGGCGCGCTGGGCGGTGGAGAGCCTGGAGTCGGCCTGTTCGACGGGCGCGTTGGCGGTCATGTGGCACTCCTGTCGGTGGGTTCTGCGGGTGAGGCGGCGGCCCCTGCGGGCCGCCGGCCCGTGCGGCGTCCCTCGGCGAGCTGCTGGGGGACGGAGAAGTGGACGTCCTCGACGGAGGTGCGCTCCACGGTGATGTCCCGGAAGCCGAGGTCGCCGAGGGTGTCGAGGAGCTGGGTGACCAGGACCTCGGGCACGCTGGCGCCGGAGCTGACGCCGACCGTGGAGACGCCGTCGAGCCACGTCCCGTCCAGGTGCGTCGTGTCGGGGACGAGGTGCGCGGCGGTGCCGGCCTGGCGGGCCACGTCGACCATGCGCAGGGAGTTGCTGGAGTTGCGCGAGCCGACGACGAGGACGAGGTCGCACTGGGCGGCGAGCGACTTGACGCCGTTCTGCCGGTTCTGGCTGGCGTAGCAGATCGTGTCGCCGCGCGGGCCGACGAGGTCGGTGAAGCGGGCCTTGAGCGCCTCGACGATGTCGGCGGTCTCGTCCATGGAGAGGGTCGTCTGCGTCAGGTAGGCGACGGGCGTGTCGTCGGCCAGCGGGAGCCGGGCGACGTCCTCGACGGTCTCCACGACGATGGTCCGCCGCGGTGCCTCGCCGCGGGTGCCCTCGGTCTCCTCGTGGTCGGCATGGCCGATGAGCAGCAGGATCCGCTCGTCGCGGGTCACGCGGCGGGCGTGCTGGTGGACGCGGGAGACGAGCGGGCACGTCGCGTCGATGACGTCGAGGCCGCGCCCGGCCGCGTTGGAGCGGACCTCGGGCGAGACGCCGTGCGCGGAGAAGACGCAGACGCTGCCGGGCGGCACCTCCTCCTCCGTGTCGACGAACACGGCCCCCTTGGCTTCGAGGGACCGTACGACGTGGTGGTTGTGGACGATCTGCTTGCGCACGTAGACGGGCGGGCCGTGGATCTCCAGCGCCCGCTCGACCATGTCGATGGCGCGGACGACGCCCGCGCAGAAGCCGCGCGGTTCGGCGAGAATGACCTTCTTCATCACTGTCCTTCGTCCGGAGCGCCGCCACCGGGCCGGGCGCTCGCGTGGTGGCGCGTCAGCACGCGGTCCACGAGGGCCGCGGACGCGCCGAGGTAGGCCGCCGGGTCGAGCAGGTCGCGGACCTCCGCCGCGGTGACGTCGTCCGGCCAGCCCGGGTCCGCCAGGAGTACGTCGGTGAACGGCGCGCCGGTCTCGGCGGCGCGGACGGCCGCCCGGCCCAGCAGCTCCTTCGCCGGGCCCCTGCCGAGGCGGGGTGCGAGGTGGGCGTTCAGCCGCTCGGAGGCGATCGCGCCGCCCGTGAGGTGGAGGTTGCGCCGCACGGCGTCGGGGTGGACGCGCAGCCCCTCGGCCAGTTCGCGGGCCGTCTCGGCGAGGCCGGCGGCGGTGCGCAGGGCTTCGCGGAGCGGCTGCCACTCGGCGTGCCACGCGCCGGGCGCCCGTTCGTCCTCGGCGAGGAGGCACTGGTGGACGGTGGCGGCGAGGCCGGGGAGCTGCCGGGCGGCGGAGACGACCATGGCGGCCAGGACGGGGTTGCGCTTCTGCGGCATCGCGGACGACAGGCCGCGCCCGTCGGCGGCCGGTTCGGTCACCTCCGCGACCTCGGTGCGGGACAGGGTCTGCACGTCCAGGGCGAACTTGCCGACCGCGCCGCCGACGTACGCCGCGGTCGCCGCGATGTCCGCGACGGGGGTGCGCAGCGCGTGCCAGGGGACGTCGGGGGTGCCGAGCCCCAGTTCGGCGGCGAACCCGTCGAGCAGCCGCAGGCCGTGCCGGGCACCGGGGTCCGCGCCGGGCCCGGGTCCGGTACCGGGGTCCGCGCCGGGCCCGGGGCCGTCCGCGCCCGGGGAGCCCGCGCCCGGCGGGCCCGCGGCCAGGGCGGCGTACTCCTCGTACGAGGCGAGGGTGCCCGCCGCGCCGCCCAGCTGCACCACCAGGCGCCGCCCGGCGAGCCAGCGGACCCGGTCCAGGGCGTCGAGGGCCAGGCTCAGCCACCCGGCCGCCTTCAGCCCGAACGTGACGGGCACGGCGTGCAGGGCCAGGGTGCGCCCGGCCGCCGGGGTCAGCCGGTGGCGTTCGGCCAGCGCGGCCAGGGCGCGGCAGGTGCCCAGCAGGTCGTCCTCCAGGACGCGGCAGACGCGCGCGGTGAGCACGGCGGTCGCCGTGTCGAGGACGTCCTGGCTGGTGCCGCCGCGGTGGACGTACTCGGCGGCGGCCGGGTCCTCCTCGGCGACCAGGGCGGTGAACTGCCGCACCAGCTCGACCACCGGGTTGGCGGAGCCGCGCGCGGCCCGCGCCAGCCGCACGACGTCCAGGCGCTCGGCGCGGGCGGCGGCCGTGATCGGGCCGAGCGCGGCGGCGGGCACGGTGCCGAGCCGGACCTGCGCGCGCGTGAGGGCGACCTCCGTGTCGAGCATGGCCCGCAGCCACGCCTCGTCGGTGAGCAGCGCCGCGCCGCGCGTACCGGCCCAGACCGGGGCCAGCAGGCCGGCGTCGGTGCCGGCCTCGTCGTGGTTCACGATCGTGCGCTCCCTTCGGGTCCTCGGTGTGCGGGGCCGTCCGGTACGAGGGCGAGCGCCGCGCGGGCGATGGCGTCGGCGTCGCCGAGGACGACGGAGTCGACGCCGGGCCGCGCGGTGGCGGCGGTCGCCCAGTGGACGGCCTCGGTCGGCACGCCGTACGCGAACCGCCGCGGGTGCGGCCGTCCGTCGGCCCGTACGACGCGGTACGGGCGTGCGGTGACGTCCAGGCCGCCCGTCTCGTACGGGCCGGAGGGGCCCGGTATGCGGTGCGGGCGGGCCTGGCCGGTGCCCAGGAGGTGCCGGACGAGCGGGTCGGTGGTGCGGCGCACGTCGGTGTCGGGGAGCCGCGCCTCGATCAGCGCGGGCGCCCTGACCGTGGAGCCGTCGACGCCGTGGGCGCCGGCCAGGAACGCGGGCCGCTCCGGGTCGGTCCCGACCCAGGTGCCCGGGCCGAGGGGCCGTACGACGTCCGCCTCGACGAGGGCGGCGAGCTCCGCGACGCGCCGGGCGGGCGGGCCGATCGACAGGTAGGCGTTGAGCGGCGTGTACCAGCCCTGGAGGTCCGCGCGGTACGAGTCGCCGGTCAGGCCGCGGTGGTCGACGATCTGCCGGACCTCGTTGCGGATGTCCCGCAGCACGTCCAGGGCGGCCTTCAGGGGGCTGCCGACGTTGCCGCCGCGGGCCTCGGCGTGGTCCTCGCGGAGCCGCGCGAGGAACCACTCGCGGTACGCGGCGGGGCCGGGGAAGCGGCGTCCGCCGTGCGGGGGGCCGATCGCGTCCCAGTCCCACGCCTCCTCGGCCGCGATGCCGAACTCGGCGAGGACCTTGCCGGTCTCCTCCGGCGCGGCCGCCGCGTAACCGCGGAGGAACGCGTCGGGGTCCGCGCCGGTGCGGCGGGCGGCCAGGGTGGCGTAGTAGACGCCCTCCACCTCGCGGGCGACCAGCGGCCACACGTCGTCCCGGAACGACAGCGGCGCCCCGGCCGCGGCACGGGCCCGCAGACCGGCGACGACCCGCGGCGTCAGGACGCGCGGCTCGTGGCGTCCGGCGACGCCCTTCTGGTTCTCGCCGCGCGCCTGGTACGGCAGGCCGCGCCGCGACCCGGCGTGGATCACCGGCTCGCGGCCCGACGCCGCGTACACGAGCCGCCCGGCGCGCTCCTCGAAGCGGCCGCCGCGGCCGGCGGTGAGCAGGGTCAGGTGGTCGACGGCGTTGAGGCCGAGGCCGCGCAGCACGACCGGCTCGCCCGGCCGTACGCCCGACAGGTCGGCCTCGGCGGGCGACGCGGGCGGCACGTACGTGAGGCCGTGCCGCTGCGCGAACGCGGCGAACCGCGCCTCCTCCTCCCCCGCCGTCACGTCGAGGTGCCCCTGGGCGAGGACGACGGCGGCGAGCCCGCCGAGGCGGGTCCCGTCGTCCAGGGTGACCGTCTGGGTGCCGTCGGCGGCGTCGTCGACGCGGACGGCGCGCGCGGTGTGGACGCGGACGTTCAGGCGGGGGCCCGCGGCCCCGGCCAGGTGGCGCAGCGCCCACGCCAGGTAGTGCCCGTGGAAGGCGCGGGTCGGGTACGTGTCGGGGCCCAGGCGCGCCGCCTCGTCCCGGGCCTCGGGCGGGACCCGGACCGTCCCGCCGGCCTCGCCGCCCCCGGCGATCCGGCGGGCCCACTCGTGGAGCGTCGGGCCGGTCGCGACGGGGCCCGCGCAGTCGACGCTCGGGTCGGGGAACACGGTCACCTGCGACGCGACCGTGTTCATCAGCAGGTGCCGGGACTGCCGGGTGTCCCACACCCGGCCGCCCCGGCCCGCGTACGGGTCGACCACGTGGACGGCCACCGGGCCGCCGCGCGGCACCGGCGCGTTCGCCACCAGCCGTTCCACCACGCACACGCCCCGTGGCCCGGCCCCCACCACACAGATGCCGGCGGAGTTCTGTCCCACGCTCAGAACTCGCTGATTTCCTCGTCGACCTTGATGCCGACGTGCCGGCCCGGCTCGGTGACGCGGCCCAGCAGCCGGGTGCCCGGGACGACCTCGGTGAGGTTGAGCGGCTTGCCCTCGGCGCTCATCACGCGCACGTGCCAGTCGTCCTGGAGGAAGACGTTGACGGTCACGTCCTCGTAGCGGGCCTCGACGAGCCGCAGCGGCCGCAGCTCGACCTTGACGCGGCCGACCATCGCCTCGCGGAACCGGCCGCTCGGGTTGACGGCGTAGCACTTCTCACCGGCCGCGAGGTCGGTGATGTACGCGGTCGTGTCGGTGCCGAAGACGTACGAGTGGACGGCGCCGGCGTTGACGCGGAACGGCCGCAGGTTCATGTACGGCAGGTAGTGCACCTCGGCGCAGACGAGGATGCCGCCCGACGAGGTCGAGCCGATGACCATGCCCTCGTCCTCGTCGAACAGGTGCGTCGTGTCGATGCAGCCGCGGTAGCCCATGCCGACCGGTTCGGAGCGGACGACCTCCAGCGGGACGAGGTCGAGCTGCGCGTACCGCTCCGTGCGCAGGACGGCGCTGACCTTGGCGAGGTCCGCGAGGTGGCCGGCGCCGACGACGAGCCCGGCGGGGCCGCTCTCCAGGACGCCGGCGACGCTCGCGGTCTCGGCACTGGTCAGCAGCTCCTTGTAGACCTGCGTACGGGTGCCCTGGGCGCGGGCGAGGAGCAGTTCCAGCGGGATGTTCGTCTCGTCCGCGAAGGCGGCGACGAGGACGTGGACGGAGCCGCACAGGGCCGCCGCCTCGTTCATCGTGTCGCCGTCGACGATCTCGCAGCGCACGCCGACCGGCCGGCTGCCGGCGGCGGCGCGCACCGCGTCGAGCTCCTTCGGGGAGGGCGCGACGAGCACGTCGACCCGCGCGTCGTCGAGGCGGACGGCCTCCTCTCCGGTCACGAGGCACGCGACGGTGATCCGGGCCAGCGGCTCCCAGCCGTCGAGCTGGCCGGGGCGGACCAGGACGCCGTTGGCGTCGGAGGACCGGACGTGCGCGAGGGCCGCCTCCGTGGCGTCGCCCTTGAGCCGGGTGACGTCGGCCCAGAGTGTGGTGTCCATCTGTGCTTCTCCTTGGGTGAGGGCGGGTGAGCGGACGGAGGGGGTGCGGCGGGGCTCAGCGGCCGGGCAGGAAGCGGCGCTCCCAGGCCGTCAGCGGCGGTGCGGCGAGCGGCTCCCCGCGCGGGCCGAGCGCGGTGTGGACCAGCGCGGACGGCCGGGCGAGGGTGGTGAACGGCCGGGCCAGCGTGAACGAGTCGATCAGCGCGGCGGAGACGGCCGGGTTGCGGGTCGCCACCCTGACGGACCGGTCGACGAAGCGCCGTTGGAGGCGCAGCGCGCCGCCGGGGCGGGGCCCGACCGCGTCCGGGTAGAGCACGTCCTGGGTGGTGGCGATGACCCAGGCGTCCTGCGCCGCGCGGCCGATCCCGCGCTGTGCGCGGACCGCCGCGTCCGGGACGGGGCCGTACCGGCGCAGCACCTCGTCGAGGACGACGGCGCAGCGGGCGGCGACGGACATGCCGTGCCCGTAGACGGGGTTGAAGGTGGTGGCCGCGTCGCCCGTGACGACGAGGCCCGCGGGCCAGGACGGCAGCCTGTCGAAGCGGCGGCGCCGGTTCGCGGAGCTGCGCGAGCCGCGGATCGGTCCCAGCGGTTCGGCGGCCTCGATCAGGTCGGCGACGAGCGGGTGGCGGACGGCGTGCCGGACGAAGCGCGCGTACCCCTCCTCGTCCGTGGGCGGTTCCCCGCCGCGGGTGCCGCCGAGGGTCACCATCCAGCGGCCCTCCTCGATGGGCAGCAGCGCCGCCCCGCAGCCGGGGCGGCCGGTGCCGGGCGCGGCGAGGACGTTGACCATCGGGAAGCCCTGCTCGGCGCCGGCCGGGGCGCGGAAGACGCGGGTGGCGTACGCCTGCCCGGAGTCGACGACCTCCTCCTCGACCTCGGGCAGGCCCAGCGCGGCGAGCCACCGGGGCGCGTGCGAGCCCCGGCCGGTGGCGTCGACGACGAAGCCGGCCTCCAGCTCGTGCTCGCCGCCGGTGTCGCGGTCGCGGAGGCGGACGCCGGTGACGGCGCCCGGCCCCCCGAGCAGGCCGACGGCCTCGGACCGCTCGGTGACGGTGATCCGCCCGTTCTTGAACGCCTGCTGGCGGACGGTCCAGTCGAGGAGGGCGCGGCTGCACGAGTAGGCGTACCGCCGCCCCGGGAACCGCTCCAGCCAGCCCTGCGGGCTGAGCATCACCACCCCGTCGGGCATGCCGTGCCGGTGGGCGCCGGCGGCGACGAGCTGGCCGGTGACGCCGGGCAGGACGCGTTCCATGGCGCGGGCGCCGCCGTCCATGAGGACGTGGGTGTGCCGGGCCTGGGGGACGCCGGTGCGCGGTTCGGGGCCCTCCGGGTACCGGTCGCGTTCGACGACGACGACCTCGGGCACGTGCCGGGCGAGGGCGGCGGCGGCCAGGACGCCGGCGAGGCCGCCGCCCAGCACCACGGCCCGCCGGGCGGCGGTCACCGCGCGGCCTCCGCCCCGGTGGCCGGACGGTCCGCGGCTGCCTCCGCCCCGGTGGCCGCGCGGTCCGCCGGGGTGTCCGGTCCGGCGGGCGCCGCGGGCGCCGACGCGGGCGCCGCCTCGTACGGGTCGGGTACGGGCGGCCGGTTGAACGCCCACGGCGAGTGGCCCTCGGCGCGGATGCGGCGGTGCAGCATCCGGATGTAGATGATGTCCAGGACGTGGATCGTCGGGAAGAGGACGAAGAACAGGTAGTGCCCGGGGAACTCGATGTACACGGTGATCCCGGCGAACAGCGACCCGATCGCCTTGGCGACCGCGATGTGCATCGACTGGCCCGCCGACGAGCCGCGGTTGTGCAGCATGTAGATGAACGCGGCGCTGAGCGGGATGTTGATGACGGTGCCCGTGTACACCCCGGGGATGTCGCCCAGTTCGTTCGTGCCCACCACGACCATCAGCGACGCCCAGACGAACATGCCGACGAACGCGGCCCTGAATTGACGTTTCGTCAGCTTCGGGAAGTCCTTCCAGCCCCACTTCAGGGTCTGGTAGATGATCAGCGAGTTGAACAGCGCCCAGTAGAAGTTGGTGTGCCGCTGGGTCGTGTCCTGGTCGAGGACGATCGACAGGTTGAACTCCCAGGCGAAGTTGACCGCCACCAGCAGCGGGGGGATGCCGACGCGCTTGTCCTTCAGCCCCCGGTGGATGGCGAACGCGTACGCCGCGAGCCAACCGACCGCCGCCGGTCCCATGCACATCCAGTACAGCCACCGCTCCCGGTGGACCTCCGGGATGGTGATGGGCGCCGGATCCGACATGGGGATCAGGGCGTCGGGAAGAAACTCGATCACTGGTTCCTCTTTCGGTCGACACGTCGGGGGGCGCCGGGGCGCCGCCGCCGGCTCACGTCCACTTGCCCGTCCCCAGGACCTCTCCGGTGCCGAGGACCATCTCCCGCAGCTCCAGCCTCCGGACCTTCCAGGTGGCCGTCCGCGGCACCTCGTCCCACGGGACGAGCCGGGGTTCGCCGAGCGGCGGCAGCCCGGCCGTGGCGCGGGCCCACTCGGCCGGGTCCAGGTGGTTGTCGCGCATGCACAGCACGGGCACCGGCGGCCCGCCGGGCACGCCGAGCACCGTCACCTCGGACGCCTTCGGCAGGCGGTCGAGGAGGGTGCTCTCCAGTTCTATGCAGCTCATGCCGGGCAGTACGTCGACCTCCCGGTCGAGCATGCGGATCCGGCCGAACCGGCCGCGCTCGCCGAGGTCACCGCTGTTCCACCAGCCGTCGACGAGCTTCGCCCGGTACCGGTCGTCCTCCCCCAGGTACGTCAGGCAGCGCGCCTTCCCCGCGACCATCAGCAGGCCGGGCTCGCCGCGTCCGAGCCGCCGGCCGCTCTGCGGGTCGACGACCTTCACCCGGACCAGCGGCGGGTAGCCGACGTTGGTGGTGTCGCGCTGGGCGCCCTCCCAGCGGCGGGCCTGGCGCCGCGTGAAGACGTTCATGGAGATGCCGGCGATCTCCGACTGCCCGAGGCCCGTCGCCCACACCGGGAAGCGGCTCCTCGACACGTTCAGGAAGGTCCGTACGGTACGCGGGTGCACCGCGTCGAAGGTGCTGTTGAACCGCCGTACGCGCGCGAAGAGCTCGGGTCTGCGGTCGGCCAGCTCCTCCCAGTGCTGGAACATGTTCGGCAGCGCTTCCAGCGAGGTGGGCCGGTGCGCGGCCAGCATCCTCTCGACCGTGTCGAGCCCCGGGTCGGAGAGGGTGACGACCCGCTTCGGCGCCAGGCTGAACTGCGCCGACGTCCACGAGACGAGCCGGTTGTGGACGAACGAGAAGCACCCGGCGACCACGTCGCGGCGGCTCGACGTGACCATCGGCAGCCTCTTGGACTCCAACTGGAACGGGAAGGTCCCCAGGGACGTGCTCGCCGCGTGCACCACCAGCTTGGGCACGCCGGTCGTGCCCGACGTGTGGGTGACGATCATCGGCTCGTCGTCGCGCCGGGGCCGTGCGGGCGCGGCCGGCCCGCCGCGCAGGGACTCCAGGGGCACCGTCCCGTCGGGCGGTTCGGCTCCGGCCGCCTCCCCGGCGACCAGGACGCGGACCCCGGGGCCGGTGAGGCGCACGCCGTCCTTGGCGGCCCGCTCCAGCACCTCCGGGGAGGTGAGCACCGCGCGCGGGGCGGCCCGTTCGATCATGACGCGCAGGTGGTCGGGGCGGACCACCGGGGACATCAGGACGGGCAGGACGCCGATCCGGGCGGCCGCCCCGGCCAGCAGCACCGTGTCGAAGTGGTTCCGCTTGACCAGCGCCAGGGTGTCGCCGGCGCGCAGGCCCGCGGCGTACAGCCAGTCGCCGGCCTCGCGCACCAGCGCGGCGAGCGCGATCCCGTCGTACACGGTGCCCCGCTCGGGGGCGATGTCGAACGGCCGGTCCAGGTGGATCTCCGTCTGGTGCTCCTTGCCCGCGTGCCAGTCGAAGAGCAGACCGAAGTTGATGGGTTTGCGCGAAGGCGTTGCCATCCGTCGTGGTTCCTTTCTGGTCCGGTACGCCGGGGGGTACGGGCGTGCGGGTGGGGCGGCGCACCGGGGTCCGTTCCGGGTCGGGACGCCGGGGTGGTCCAGGCGCCGGGGGGCTCCGGACGCCGGGTGCTTCGTACGCCGGGGGGCTCCGGAAGCCGGGGGGCTTCGGACGCTTCGTACGCCGAGGAGCTTCGGGCGCCGGGGCTCGGGGGCTCGGGGGCTCAGCCCTCGCCGTGGACGACGGCCCGCAGCTCGGCGGTGGCGCGTACGGGGTCGGGGGCGCCGAACATGCGGCGGCCGACGCACAGTCCGGCGACGCCGGCGCCCATCGCGGCCTTCGCGGACTCGCAGAACGCCTCCCACGTGCCCTCGTTCTGCCCGCCCGCCAGGACGACCGGCACGGGCACGGTCGCGGCGAGCTCCGCCACGTACCTGTCACCGGGGTGGGCGGCCTTGACGATGTCGGCGCCCAGCTCGGCGGCGACGCGGGCGGCGTGCAGGACGGCGGGGCCGGTGTCGCGCGCGTCGGTCCGCACGTACGTCATGACCAGCAGCGGGACGCCGAGCCGGTCGCAGGTGGCGGCCAGCGAACCGAGGTCGGCGAGGGCCTGCCGGTCCTCGGCGGAGCCGCCGCCGAGGGTGATGTGCGCGGAGAGCGCGTCGGCGCCGAGCGCGAGGGCGGCCTCCGGGTCGCAGACGCGGGTCTTCAGCTCGGAGCCGGGGCTCAGGGCCGTGTTGCCGGAGAGGTGCACGACGAGGGCGGTGCCGCGCTGCGCCGGCATGGAGCGGGCGGCGGAGCCGCGGTGGGTGACCACCCCGTCGGCACCACCCGCCACGGCCGCGCCCATGACCGCGCCCAGGTCCGACAGTCCGCTGGCGGCACCGAGGGTCAGGGAGTGGTCCACGGCGATGAGCAGGGTCTTGCCGTCCTCCTCGAAGAGCCGGCGCAGTCGACGTTCTTTTCCAGTCACCATCTTGTGCTCCTTC
The DNA here is from genome assembly GCF_032423885.1 of Streptomyces tamarix. Taxonomy (NCBI): domain Bacteria; kingdom Bacillati; phylum Actinomycetota; class Actinomycetes; order Kitasatosporales; family Streptomycetaceae; genus Streptomyces; species Streptomyces tamarix. The sequence goes on from NZ_JAWCTQ010000010.1 coordinate 13,580, forward strand.
AACTCCTCAGGGGTCGCACATGCGAGACGCCCGGCCGGGGGTCCCGGCCGGGCGTCGGTGGTGCGGTGGCGTGGTGGTGCGGTGGCGTGGGGGTGCGGCTCAGGTGCGCACGCTGACCTCGGGGTCCTTCGGGGCCGCCGCCCCGTCCCGCGGGGCGGGCGGCGTACCGGACTCCTCGCGCAGCCCGAACCGGTCGTGCAGGCGGCGCATCGGGCCGGGGGCCCACCAGTTGGCGTCGCCGAGCAGCTTCATGAAGGCCGGCAGCAGGGCGCCGCGGACGATGAGGGCGTCCATGAGGATGGCCAGCGGGATGCCGACGCCGAACGCCTTCATGTAACCGATCTTGGAGGTGACCCACACGGCGCAGACCAGGGAGATCATCACGGCCGCGTACGTCACCACGCGTCCCGTGCGGGCCAGGGCGTCGGCGACGGCCGTCGCGTTGTCCTTGCCCCTGTCGTGCTCCTCCTTGATCCGGGACATGATGAACACCTGGTAGTCCATGGACAGTCCGAAGGCCATCGCGAAGAGGATGACCGGCACCGTCCAGATCGTGGCCCCGGTCGCGGTGAAGTCACCGACGAGCCACTTCAGGTGCCCGTCCTGGAAGATGTAGACGAGCACGCCGAACGTCGCCGTGAGGCTGAGCAGCGTGAGCGCGATCGCCTTGATGGGCAGCAGCACACTGCCCGTCAGCAGGAACAGCAGCACGAACATGCTGGCCGCGAGGAGGCCGATGGCCAGCGGCAACGCGTCGGTGAGCTTGTCGAACGTGTCGACCGACGTCGCGGACGGGCCGCCGACGAGCACCTTCCCGTACGGCGCGGGAAGGGCGCGCACGTCCCGCACCAACTGCTCGCTCGGCGCCGCGAGGGCGTCCTTCTCCGGGATGACCAGCAGGTAGCTGCTGGTCTCGCCGGTGAACTGGGTGGACGCGGCGGTCGGCGGGCCGACGCGGCGGCCGTCCTGGTAGCTGCCGGCGGGGCCGTCGACGCGCTCGGCGTGGGGCAGCGTCGAGAGCTTCGCGGCGTACGCGCCGAGCGCCTCGGTCCGGTCGGCGGCGGGCGCGTCGCCCTCGACGACCACCTTGAGCGCCTGGGCCTGCTTGGTGCTGAACTCCTCGTTGACGATCTTCGCCACGCGCGCGGAGCCCGCGGAGGGCGGCAGGACCTGCTCGTCCTGGAGGCGCAGCTTCATGTCGAGGGCGGGCAGTCCGAGCAGGACGAGGAAGCCGAGGACGAGGACGCTGACGAGCGCGGGCCGCTTCATGACGCGGTACGACTGGCGGCGCCAGAACTCGCTCTCGGCGGAGATCTCCCGGACGCGGCCCTTCATGAACGGCAGGTGCAGCGTGTCCACGCGCTTGCCGAACATGCCGATCATCGCCGGCACCAGGGTGATCGCGGCCAGGGCGGCGAACACGGTCGTGCCGATGCCGCCGAGCGCCATCGACGCGAAGAACGGGAACGGCACGGCGAACAGGGCGCTGAGGGTGACGACGACGCAGACGGCGGAGAAGACGACCGTGCGGCCGGCCGTGTTCAGCGTGTTGCGCAGCGCGGTCTCCCGGTCCACGCCCCGACCGTGCTCCTCGCGGAAGCGGCTGACGATGAGGAGGCTGTAGTCGATCGCCAGGCCGAGGCCGACGAACGTCGCCGTGTTGAGGACGAAGTTCGACAGGTCCATCGCGAAGGTGAGCAGCCAGAACAGGCCCATGCTCAACGTGATGCAGACGATGGCGACGCTCAGCGGCAGCAGGGCGGTGACCAGGCTGCCGAAGACGATGACGAGGAGGGCGAGCACGATCGGGAAGACGAGCGCCTCGGCCAGCGCCGCGTCGTCGGCGGCCTGGGTGAGGTTCTCGTTCCACATCTGCTCCTCGCCGCCGAGGGTGACGTGGAGCCCTCCGACCTCGCCGGAGTACTCGTCCGCGAGCTCCTTCACCCGCTTCTGCCGCGCGTCGAAGTCGCCCTCGACGCGGCCGACGATCAGCGCCTTGTGGCCGTCCTCGCTCTTGAGGGCGGCCTGGCGGCCCGCGGCCCAGTACGACGTCACGTCGCCGACGCCGCTCTCGGCGGCGAACCGGTCGGTGAGGCGCGCCCCGGCCTCCGCGACCTCCGCGTGGTCGACGCCGCGCTCGTCGTCGACGAGCAGGACCAGGTTGGGCTCGCTGTTCTCGTACTGCGTCTGGAGGATGGTCGCGGCCTTGTCCGACTCCGACCCCGGGACCTGCCATCCGCCGTTCGTCAGGCGCCCCATCAGTCCGGCGGCCGCCGCGCCGGCGACGATGACCGCCACGAGCGCTGTGACCAGCACCAGGCGGTGGCGCCGGAGGGCGAATCCGGCGAGCTTCCCAAGCATGACTTCCCCTCACAAAGCTGTCGGTTGCGTTCACGAGCGGTCGCCACGTCAGGCGGCCACGCCGGTACGACCGGCGGAGCCGGGAGAATGTGACACCGAGTGGCGGGGCCGATTCGGCGGAGGACGGGCGCGAGGGCCGGAGAAGCGTTCGCGGGCTGTTTCCGGGCACGGCGAACGTGGGGAAAGCGTGACACAGGCGCCCCCCGCCGCCCCACCCCCCTCAGATGTGATCCGCGCCACATCGCGCCACACCGCACGTCGGGACGTCGGACGTACGGCGTCGGGCGTGCGGCGTCAGGTCGGGGCGGGGCGGGGCGGCGAGCGGACCGGGGACGGCCGGGCCCGGGGTTTTCCACAGGCTCGGCGGGATGTCGGCGGGGCGGAGCATGATGGACGGCATGACTGAGCCGACCGACGTGCCCCCGACCGTGCCCGCAGCTTCCCCCCGTTCCGCCGAACCGTCCGCGCCCGCGGGCCGCGACTGGTCGTCCCTGCCCGACTGGGAGAAGCGGTTCCGCGCGCCGCGGGTCTCCCTGCCCGAGTGGGCGCTGGACGCGCCGGACCGGGCGCTGTTCGTGTCGAACGCGACGGGGACGTACGAGCTGTACGCCTGGGACCGGGAAACGGGCCGGCAGCGGCAGGTCACGGACCGGCCGAACGGCACGACGGACGGGGTGCTGACGCCGGACGGCGAGTGGATCTGGTGGTTCGCGGACACGGACGGCGACGAGTTCGGGGTGTGGATGCGGCAGCCGTTCGGGGGCGGCGCGGACGAGCCGGCGGTGCCCGGGCTGGCCCCCTCGTACCCGGCGGGCCTCGCCCTCGGCCGGGACGGCACGGCGGTCGTCGGCCGGTCCACGGAGGAGGAGGGCACCACCGTCCACGTCGTCCGGCCGGGCGGGGAGCCGGTGGAGATCTACCGGCACCGCGAGTCGGCCGGGGTGGGGGACCTGTCGCACGACGGGACGCTCGTGGCGGTCGAGCACACCGAGCACGGCGACGCGATGCACGCGGCGCTGCGGGTGGTGCGGCTGGACGGCGCGCTGGTGGCGGAGCTGGACGACACGAAGGGCGGCACGAAGGACCTGGGCCTGGCGGTGATGGGCTTCGCCCCGGTCGACGGCGACCCGCGGCTCCTGGTGGGGCACCAGCGGCGCGGCCGGTGGGAGCCGATGATCTGGGACGTCGGGTCGGGCCGGGAGACGGACCTGGACCTGGAGCTACCGGGGGACGTGAGCGCCGAGTGGTACCCGGACGGGTCGGGGCTCCTGATCGCCCACAGCTTCGAGGCGCGCAGCGAGCTGTGGCGGTACGACATCGCGTCGCGGCGCCTGTCGCGGGTGGACACGCCGCCCGGTTCGGTGTCGGGCGCGACGGCCCGCCCGGACGGAACGGTGGAGTACCTGTGGTCGTCGGCGGCGGTGCCGCCCGTGGTGCGGTCGACGACCGGCGCGGTCGTCCTCGACCCGCCCGGCCCGCAGGCGCCGCCCTCGGTGCCGGTGGAGGACGTGTGGGTGGAGGGCCCCGGCGGCCGGGTCCACGCGCTGGTGCAGCGCCCGGCGGGGGCGACGGGCCCGCTGCCGACCGTGTTCGACCTCCACGGCGGCCCGGCCTGGCACTACAGCGACACGTTCTCGGCGGCGCCCGCCGCGTGGGTGGACCACGGGTACGCGGTGGTGCGGGTGAACTACCGCGGCTCCACCGGGTACGGGCGCGAGTGGACGGACGCGCTGCGGCACCGGGTGGGGCTGATCGAACTGGAGGACGTCGCGGCCGTCCGCGAGTGGGCGGTGTCGTCGGGCCTCGCCGACCCGGAGCGGCTGGTGCTGACGGGCGGCTCGTGGGGCGGCTACCTGACGCTGCTGGGGCTGGGGACGCAACCGGACGTGTGGGCGGTGGGCATCGCGGACGTGCCGGTCGCGGACTACGTGGCGGCCTACCAGGACCAGATGGAGGCGCTGCGTCCGCTGGACCGGACCCTGTTCGGCGGCTCCCCGGAGGAGGTGCCCGACCGGTTCCGCGCCTCGTCCCCGATCACGTACGTGGACCGGGTGCGGGCACCGGTGTACATCGCGGCGGGCGTCAACGACCCGCGCTGCCCGATCCGGCAGGTCGAGAACTACGTGGAGCGGCTCGCGGCGCGCGGCGCGGTGCACGAGGTGTACCGGTACGACGCGGGGCACGGCTCGCTGGTGGTGGAGGAGCGGATCAAGCAGTTGCGGCAGGAGCTGGAGTTCGCCGCGCGACACGTGCCCGCCGCGGCCGGGCCCCGGCCGGACGGGAGGTGACCGCGTTCCGTACCGTGGAGGGGTGTACCGGTTCCTGACGACACCCCGCTGGTGGGGGATCAACGTCTTCGTGCTGCTCGCGATCCCGTTCTGCCTGTTCATGGGGGTATGGCAGCTCGGCAGGTTCGAGGACCGCGTCGACTCGCACCGGGAGGCGGAGCAGCGGCCCGCCGCCCGGGCGGCGGAGGCGGCGGCGCCGCTGACGGAGCTGCTGCCGGTCGACAAGGAGACGTCGGGCCGCCAGGCGACGGCGAGCGGCCGGTACGGGAAGCAGTTCCTCGTCCCCGGCCGTGAGCTGGACGGCAGGACCGGGTCGTACGTGCTGACGCTGCTGCACACGCCGGAGGGCAAGGCCCTGCCGGTGGTGCGGGGCTGGTTGCCGAAGGGGGCCGCCGCCCCGGCGCCGCCGTCCGGCGAGGTGACCGTGACCGGAGCGCTCCAGGCGTCGGAGCACGCCGGGAGCGGCGGCGCCCACACGGCGGGCGGCCTGCCGTCGGGCCAGTTGGGCATCATCAGCGCGGCGTCGCTGGTCAACCTGGTGCCGGACGACGTCTACGACGCGTGGGTGACGCTCAAGGACTCCCCCGCCGGCCTGACCCCCGTCCCGGCGACCGCGGCGGTGGGCACGGGCCTGGACCTGAAGGCGTTCCAGAACCTCGGCTACACGGGCGAGTGGTTCGCCTTCGCGGGCTTCGTCCTGTTCATGTGGTTCCGCCTGTTCCGCCGGGAGGCGGAGGCGGAACGGGACCGTGCCCTGGGCCTCGATCCGGAGGCCCCGGGCGTCGGCTGAGACCGGTCCCCCGCCCGCCCCGGCCCCACCGGGCGGGTGCGGCGGGCTGCCGCTCCCACCCCTGCGGCTCGTCCGGCGGGTCTGCCGCTCCCACCCCTGCGGCTCGTGCAGCCGGGGCTCGGCAGACTGCTCCCCCCCACCCGCGCGGCTCGCCCAGCAGGCTGCCGCTCCCGCCCGTACGGCCCGTGCGACGGGTCTGCCGCTCCCACCTGTACGGCTCGTGCAGCAGGCTGCTGCTCCCGCCTGTACGGCCCGTGCGACGAGCTGGCTGCTACCTGCTCGTGCGGCTCGCGCAGCCGGGGCCCGGCGGGCTGCTACTCGCCGCCCGTACGGCCCGTGCGACCGGGGGCCGGCGGGGTCACTCCCCACCCGCGCGGCTCGCCCGGCACGCACTGCCACTCCCACCCGTACGCCTCGTGCGGCGCACTGCATTCCCCGCCCGTGCGGCTCGTGCGGGCGGGGAGTGGCGGGGTCACTGCACCGGGAGGAGGCCGGTGCGGTAGATGGTGCCGGCGCAGGCGTGGGGGATGGTGGCCGCCGCCTGGGGGCCGCCCGCGCCGGGGGTGTGCGTCACGGTGACACTGCCGTCCGCGACGCCCTCCTCGCGCTTGAGCTGCGGTTCGACCGCCGCCGTGCCGGTGTCCGCGACGCCCTCCGCCGTGCCGGTGGCCGTGTCGCCCGTGGCCGGCGGGGGTTCCTCGCTGGGGGTGGACGGCGTGGGCTCGGGCGGTTGGCCTTCGCCGCCCCCGTCGCCCCCGTCGCCTCCGCTGCCGCTACCGCCGCTGTCGCCGTTACCGTCTCCGCCTCCGCCGTTGACCGGGCAGGTCTCGCTCGGCACCCAGGCGAACCTCACCTCGTACGCCCCGGACGGCTTCAGCACCAGGCTGCCCACCGCCGTGGACGGGTCGGGCAGACCGGACGCCGCGCCTCCACCCGTGTGCCTGATGACGCTGATGCGCCCCGGGTCGGCCGCGCCGCTCGTGGCGAAGCCGACCGTGCCGGCGGTGTCGACGGCGCAGTCCCCGGAGGAGATGTTGGTGATGCGGAACGTGCCGTAGACCGTGCCGTCCCCGCCGGGGGCGCCCGCGTCGGCGACGCTCACCCCGAGCTGGCCCGCCCCGCACGCCGGGAGCGCGGCCGGGGCGGAGGTCGTGAGGTCGGGTGTGCCGTCCGCGCCGGCGGAGGCGCTGGTACCGGCGGTCGGCGGGGTCCGGGTCGGGTCGGTGCTGTCCTTGCCGGCACCCAGCTCGCCGGAGGGGCTGCCGGCGGCCCGCTCGCCGGCGGGGCCGCCGGTCTCGTCGCCGGTGCCGCCCTGGACCTGTGAGCCGTGTCCGGCGTTGACGGGGTTGGCGTCGGAGGCGCCGTCGGAGGCGGCGACGTGCACGAACGCGGGCACGCCGGTGCCGAGCAGGATCACCGCGGCAGCCGCGCCGACCAGTGCCTGCCGCTTCCGTGCCCGCCGCGCGGGCACGGCCCGCCGGAGGTGGTCGAGCGCGCCCGTGGACGGCTCCAGCCCCTCCACGGCCCCGTGCAGCAGCCGCCGCAGCGCCAGCTCGTCCCCACCGAGCCCGTCGCCCCCGAGGTCGAGGACCCCCCCGAGCCCACCGGTCGCGTCCCCGGGATCACCGTCCTGAGAACCGCCGTCCCCGGCGGTGTTACCCCGGGTGGTGCCTCCCCCGGCGGTGCCGCTCTGAGAGATGCCGTCCCGGACGGCGCCGTCCCCGGCGGTGCCGCTCTGAGAGATGCCCTCCCGGACGGCGCCGTCCCCGGCGGTGCCGCCCTGGGAGATGTCGCCCTGGGGGGCATCGCCCCCGGCGGTGCCGTCCCGGGTGGTGCTGTTCTGAGGGGTGTCTCCCCGGACGATGTCGTCTTGGGGGAGGTCGTCCCGGGTGGTGCCGTCCCGGACGGCGCCGTCCCCGGCCGTGCGGCCCTGGACGGTGTCGTCCCCGGTGATGTCGTCGCGGGCCGTGTCGTCGCCGGTGGTCGTGGGTGCCTCGGTCGCCTCGGGGGTCCCGGCCGTGTCGTCCCGGCCGGGGGCGGATCGGGCGGGGGCGTCCTGCGACCGGGTGGGTTCGGCGGGGTCCGGGGCCGAGGGGGTGTCCCCGGGGGTCGGGGTGCCGGGGGTCGAGGTGCCGGGGGTTTCGGGGGTGTTCACTGCGTTGTTTCCAGTCCGGTCGTTCGACGGCCCGTCCGGCCCGTTGTGCTCGTGGCTCTCCGCGCGGCCGCTCATGCCTTCGCTCCCATGGAGACGCGCAGCGCGGCTATGCCGCGGGAGCCGTACGCCTTCACCGACCCGAGCGATATGCCCAGGGTCTCGGCGACCTGCGCCTCCGTCATGTCCGCGAAGTACCGCAGGACCAGCACCTCCCGCTGGCGGCGCTGCAGCCCGCGCATCGCCTTGATCAGCGCGTCGCGTTCCAGCTGGTCGTACGCGCCCTCCTCCGCGCTCGCCATGTCCGGCATCGGCTTGGAGAGCAGCTTCAGCCCGAGTATGCGGCGGCGCAGGGCGGACCGGGAGAGGTTCACGACGGTCTGGCGGAGGTACGCCAGGGTCTTCTCCGGGTCCCGGACCCGCTTGCGGGCGGAGTGGACGCGTATGAACGCCTCCTGCACGACGTCCTCGCAGGAGGCCGTGTCGTCGAGGAGCAGCGCGGCGAGACCGAGCAACGACCGGTAGTGGGCGCGGTAGGTCTCGGTGAGATGGTCGACCGTGGTGCCCGACGTCATCGTCTCGTCGGCGCCGTCACGCGGGAACGGCACGCGGGCGCGGCGCGTGGCGGGCATGGGCGCGATCACCGGCATGCCACCCCCGCGCCGACGGTCGCGCGGGGGCCGCTGAGGCGGCCGCAGGAGCGGGAGGACCGCCGCGCCGCCGCGCGGTGGTGCCGCCGGTGTGATGTCGAGTACCTCTGCCACGCCTGTTGGACACCTTGCCCCCCGTCAGGGTTGTACGCGCACGTCGCCGTAACTGACGGTGCGTCGTTCGCCCTCATGCGTATCCGCTCTCCCGTTTGCCCCGTTCGTGCGGCAGCACCTGGGGCGACCGCGGAGACGCTCTCCGCCGGCCACCGGTTGCGGCAGGGGGGCGGGAGCATCGTCGAACATGCCATCGCCCCAGTTCAAGCGGCACCGGCCGAAGACTTTCACACAGGGCGTTCACAGATCCTACAAAGGTGTGGCGCCACGTCCACCGGGTATCGCCGCTCGGCCCGGTCAGGACGGCGTCCCGCCGGCGGCGGCCGGTCCGACTGCGGGTCCTGGGGCCGGTTCAGCGGCGAATCCGGCGGCGAGTTCGGCGGCGACGGACTCCGCGATCTGGGCGGTGTTGAGCGCGGCGCCCTTGCGGAGGTTGTCGCCGCACGCGAAGAACTCCAGGGCCCGCTCGTCGTCGAGGTCGCGGCGGACCCGGCCGACCCACGTCGGGTCGGTGCCGACGACGTCGGCGGGGGTGGGGAAGTCGCCCGCGTCCGGATCGTCGTACAGGACGACGCCGGGCGAGGTGGCGAGGATCTCGTGGGCGCGCGCCACGGTCACGGGCCGCTCGAAGCGGGCGTGCACGGCGACGGAGTGGGTGGTCACGACGGGGACGCGCACGCAGGTCGCGGCGACCCGCAGCGCGGGCAGGCCGAGGATCTTGCGGGTCTCGGCGCGGACGCGCAGCTCCTCGGAGGACCAGCCGCCGTCCTGGGGGGTGCCGGACCAGGGCACGACGTTGAGGGCGAGGGGCGCGGCGAAGGGTCCCGTCCCGTCCTCGCCGAGCGCCCGGCGCACGTCCCCGGGGGCCGCGCCCAGCTCCGTACCGGCGACGGCCGCGAGCTGGCCGCGCAGCGCGGCGACCCCGGCCCGCCCCGCGCCGGACGCGGCCTGGTAGGCGGAGACGACCAGCCCCTCCAGGCCGAACTCGGCGTGGAGCGCCCCGACGGCGACGATCAGCGCGAGCGTGGTGCAGCCGGGGCCGGCGACGATGCCGCGCGGGCGGACCCGGGCGGCGTGCGGGTTGACCTCGGGGACGACGAGCGGCACGTCCGGGTCCGTACGGAACGCGGGCGAGGCGTCGACGACGACGGCGCCCTGCGCGGCGGCGATCGGCGCCCACCGGGCGGCGACCTCCTCCGGCACCAGGAACACCGCGACGTCGACGCCCCGGAGCGTGTCCTCGTCGAGGGCGAGGACCTCGGTCCACGCCCCGCGCACGGCCAGCTTGCGGCCGGCCGAGCGCGGGGAGGCGAGCAGGCGTATCTCGCCCCAGACGTCGGCGTGCTGCGACAGGATCTGGAGCATGACGGCGCCGGCGGCCCCGGTCGCGCCGACGACCGCGAGCGCCGGCTTCCGGCTCGTCACGGGATCAGGGCGTCCCGGCCGTCAGCGGCCCGTTCCGCCGTAGACGACCGCCTCGGCGGAGTCGCTGTCCAGGCCGAAGGCGGTGTGGACGGCGCGGACGGCCTCGTTGACGTCGTCGGCGCGGGTGACGACCGAGATGCGGATCTCGGAGGTGGAGATCAGCTCGATGTTCACCCCGGCGTTGGACAGCGCCTCGAAGAACGACGCGGTGACACCGGGGTTGGTCTTCATGCCCGCGCCGACGAGGGAGATCTTGCCGATCTGGTCGTCGTAGCGGAGGGACTCGAAGCCGATGGACCCCTTCTGCTTCTCCAGGGCGTCGATGGCCTTGCGGCCCTCGGTCTTGGGCAGCGTGAAGGAGATGTCCGTCAGGCCGGTGGCCGCGGCGGAGACGTTCTGCACGACCATGTCGATGTTGACCTCGGCGTCCGCGATGGTGCGGAAGATGGCGGCGGCCTCGCCCGGCTTGTCGGGCACGCCGACGACGGTGATCTTCGCCTCGGAGGTGTCGTGGGCGACACCGGAGATGATGGCCTGCTCCACCTTGCGGTCCCCTCGCGGTTCGTTGCTGACCCACGTGCCCTGGAGCCCCGAGAAGGAGGAGCGGACGTGGATCGGGATGTTGTATCGGCGTGCGTACTCGACGCAGCGGTGCAGGAGCACCTTGGAGCCGGAGCTGGCGAGCTCCAGCATGTCCTCGAAGGAGATCCAGTCGATCTTCCGGGCCTTCTTCACGACCCGCGGGTCGGCGGTGAAGACGCCGTCGACGTCCGTGTAGATCTCGCAGACCTCGGCGTCCAGCGCCGCGGCGAGGGCCACGGCGGTCGTGTCGGAGCCGCCCCGGCCGAGGGTGGTGATGTCCTTCTTGTCCTGGGACACGCCCTGGAAGCCGGCGACGATGGCGATGTTGCCCTCGTCCAGCGCGGTGCGGATGCGGCCCGGCGTGACATCGATGATGCGCGCTTTGTTGTGGACCGAGTCGGTGATGACGCCTGCCTGGCTGCCCGTGAACGACTGGGCCTCGTGGCCCAGGTTTTTGATCGCCATGGCCAGCAGGGCCATGGAGATTCGCTCTCCGGCGGTCAGCAGCATGTCGAACTCACGCCCGGCAGGCATCGGGGATACCTGCTCGGCGAGATCGATCAGCTCGTCCGTCGTGTCGCCCATCGCGGAAACGACGACGACCACCTGGTGGCCGTTCTTCTTCGCTTCGACGATTCGCTTGGCGACGCGCTTGATGCCCTCAGCATCGGCAACGGAGGAGCCTCCGTACTTCTGCACGACAAGGCCCACGTGCGCTCCTCGCTCGGTCCGTTTGCGGTCGGCTCAGTCTAACGAGCGACCGGGAAACGCCCCTGAGATGTCACATCCTGAGATGTCCCGCTCATTACGTGATCAGCCCGGGGGCGCCACCCGGTCACGCGGGGACCCTGCCCACCGCCACCGCGCCCACGCCGAATGTGTCCCGTCTCACATGGTGGAACCGGGGCGGGCGCGGGACGGCCGGAGCCGGGTCACTTGCGGGAGCGGAGGCCCAGCGGGGCGGCGATCTCCTGGAGCATCACGCGACCCGCCTCCTCCGCCAGGGCCTCGTCCGCCACGTCCTCGTCCGTGTCCAGCCCGTCCAGCGCCTCCAGCGGCTGGTCCAGCCGGACGTGGGAGACCAGGGACTGGAGCGCCCGCAGGGTCGCGGAGGCCGTGGGCCCCCAGTTGGAGAAGTACGAGAACTGCCACCACCACAGCGCCTCGGTCGTCCGTCCCGCCCGGTAGTGGGCCAGTCCGTGCCGCAGGTCCATGACGATGTCGGCCAGGCTGTCGGAGATCCGGCACGGCACCGGCGCCCTGCGCGGCTCGTACGGGTCGAAGACCTCCGAGAAGACGTCCACCGGGTCCAGCAGCGCGGCGAACCGTTCCCGCAGGTCGTCGACGTCCATGTCGGGACCCGTGTCCGGTTCGTACCGCTCCTCGGGGACGAAGTCCTCGTGCGCCCCCAGCCTGCCGCCGGCCAGCAGGAGCTGGGAGACCTCCAGCAGCAGGAAGGGGACCGCGCTGTCGGGCTCGTCCCCCTTGGCCACCTCCGTGGTGGCCACGATGAAGGACTCGATGGAGTCGGCGATCTGGACCGCGAAGCTGTCGGGGTCCAGCGCATGGGCGTGGAGCGTGGCGTCAGACATCGAGGAGTCGTCTCCCTTCGAACGCGCGACCGAGCGTGACCTCGTCGGCGTATTCCAGGTCTCCGCCAACGGGCAGCCCGCTGGCGAGGCGCGTGACCTTCAGGCCCATGGGCTTGACCATCCGCGCCAGGTACGTCGCGGTGGCCTCCCCCTCCAGGTTGGGGTCGGTCGCCAGGATCAGCTCGGTGACCGTGCCGTCCGCGAGGCGGGCCAGCAGTTCCCTGATCCGCAGGTCGTCGGGGCCCACGCCCTCGATCGGGCTGATCGCGCCGCCGAGCACGTGGTACCGCCCCCGGAACTCGCGCGTCCGCTCGATGGCGACGACGTCCTTGGGCTCCTCGACCACGCAGACGACCGCGTCGTCCCGGCGCGGGTCGCGGCAGATGCCGCACCGCTCCTCTTGGGCGACGTTCCCGCAGACCGCGCAGAACCGGACCTTCTCCTTCACCTCCAGCAGCGCGTGCGCCAGCCGACGGACGTCCGTCGGCTCCGCCTGGAGGACGTGGAAGGCGATCCGCTGCGCGCTCTTGGGACCGACGCCGGGCAGCCTGCCCAATTCGTCGATGAGGTCCTGGACCACGCCTTCGTACAACGGAACGCCTCTCCGGGAGTGCAGTCTTGGTGGTTACGGTAATTGCTGCGGGGTGCGCCGCAGAAGACTCGGCGTGAACCCGCCGCGTCAGCCGGGTGAGCGGCCGGCGCCCGCCGGGTCGGCCCGCCGGGTCAGAACGGGAGGCCCGGCATGCCGCCCAGCCCCTGGGTGAGCGGGCCGAGCTTCTGCTGCTGGAGCTGCTGCGCGTTCTCGTTCGCCGCCTGCACGGCCGCGACGACCAGGTCCGCGAGCGTCTCCGTGTCCTCCGGGTCGACCGCCTTCGGGTCGATGACCAGGCTCCGCAGCTCGCCCGAGCCGGTGACCGTGGCCTTCACCAGGCCGCCGCCCGCCTGGCCGTCGACCTCCGTGCGGGCCAGCTCCTCCTGCGCCCGGGCGAGGTCCTGCTGCATCTTCTGGGCCTGCTGGAGGAGCTGCTGCATGTTGGGCTGGCCACCACCGGGGATCACGGTCACTCCTGCGCGTCGACGATTCTTCGGTCACCGCCGAGCCTACGTGGTCCCCGCGCGACGCGCCCCACGCACACCTATCCGCTCTTTCGGGTGAACGATGGGCGCGCCGCCTACCTGATCACGGCCCTCTTCCGTGCGGAAAAGGCGTGATTCCGTCGCCGGGGGCCGCCATTCGGAGGTAGGAAGGGCTCCGCACGACCCGCACCCGACGATCCGCACCCACGGCCCGCGCCCGCCGACCGGCCGGCCGGCCCCACACCACCTCACACCACCTCACACACCCCACGTCACCGTACGTCACGCAGAGTAACGCAGAGCGCAGAGGAGTGCCCCGGTGAGCCAGCCGGAGATGCAGCCCGGGGGGCCCGCCCGGGGGGAGGACCTGACGGGACGGACGTTCCCGCTCGGCGACTGGGGCGAGCCGGCCGAGCGGTTGCACGAGCTGTACCGGTGGGTCGAGGCGAACGCCCTGCGGACCGCCGACTGGTACCTCGTCGACCGGGTGTGGAAGCGCCTCGGCGCCCGCGTCCTGCGGACCGGTACGGCGCTGGGCGGCGTCCTGGGCGCCGCGCTGCCGCTGCTGGACCTGACGGGCGCCCTGGACGGCGCGGCCGGCTGGGGCTACCTGTCGCTGCTGCTCGGCGCGGCGTGCCTGGCGTGCGACCGGTACTTCGGGGTGACGTCCGGCTGGATGCGGGACGTGGCGACGGCGCAGGCGGTGCAGCGGCGTCTCCTGGCCCTGCAGTTCGACTGGGCGTCGGAGAGCGTCCGGGAGGTGCTGGGCCCCGCGGAGGGCACGGCCGCCGAGGCGGCGGAGCGCTGCCTGGGGGTGCTGCGGCGGTTCTCGGAGGACGTGTCGGAGCTGGTGCGGGCGGAGACGGTGGACTGGATGGTGGAGTTCCGGGCGGGCCCGGCGCCGCTGGTCACGCAGTCCCTGAGCCCCGCGCCCGCGCGCCCCGGGGCGACGGCCGGGACGGGCGGCCGCTTCCCGCTGCCCCCGGCGACCCGTCCGAACATGCCCCGCCAGCGTCCCCCGGAGCCCCGCTGAGCGGCCCCGGGCCCCGCCGGGCGGCGGGCCCCCCTCAACTGAAGATGATCATTGAGCCCTGGCCCAGGCTCCGGGTGGCCGCCGCGTGCAGGCCCAGCCAGACGTGCCGCTCGCGGGCGAAGGGGTTGTCGTCGTACGGGACGGGTGCCGCCGGCTCCTCCAGCGACGTCGGGTGGCTGGGCGGCTCGGGCGCGGCCGGCGGGTTGGCCGGGTCGATGCCGATGGCCGGGGCGACGTACTCCAGTTCCCGCAGCAGCCCCTGGGCGGAGCCGAGCGGGCCGCCCCCGGCGAGCAGCTCCTCGGTGGAGAGCGGCGCGGGGAAGTCCACCGGCACGTAGGCGCCGGCGTGGTCGTAGTGCCAGACGAGGTGGGAGCGCTGGGCGGTCGGCTCGAACATCTCCAGCAACTGCTCGTAGTCGCCGCCGAGTTCGTCGACGGGGGTCACGGCGAGGCCGCAGACCTGGAGCAGGTACGCGCGGCGCAGGAAGTGCAGGGCGTCGTAGTCGAACCCGGCGACCGGCGCCACGTCGCCCGACAGGCCGGGCATGTACGCGAAGACGGGCACGGTCGGCAGGCCCGACTCGGTCAACGCCCGGTCGTACGCGGCGATCTCCTCGGCGAAGGGGTTGTCGGGGCTGTGGCACAGCACGTCGACCAGGGGGACCAGCCACAGGTCACAGGCCAAGGTGGACTCGCTCTCGGATCGGGGGCGTCTGCCGCGGTGTCGGCACAGGGTAGTCCCGCACCGGGGCGCCGGGTCACAGTGATACCCGGCGGTGCGACCGCCGAAGCGCCGCCCTCACGCGGGGGGCCCCGGGGCCGTCCGGGGCGCGGGGAGGCGTTCCAGGTGGTCGGCCCAGTTCAGGGAGTGGGTGCGGTACGCGCGCAGGACGGCGACGACCTGCCGCGCCGAGCCCGCCGCGACGGCCTCCACCAGTTCCTCGTGCCCGTTCCACAGCCAGTCCCGCACCCGCCGGTCGCCCCGCAGGTAGGGCACGGCGAACACCCACGCCTGGATGCGCAGCCGGTGCAGGAAGTCGGCGATGTAGTGGTTGGCGACGAGCCCGCCCAGCTCCCGCCAGAACCGCACGTCGTAGCCGATCAGGATGTCGAGGTCGCCGGCGCGCGCGGCCCGCGCGGCCGCCTCGGCCCGCCGCCGCACGGAGGTGAGCGCCTCGCCCGGCACGCAGGCGCGCCCCGCCCCGCGGCCCGTGTGGTGGCGCAGGATGCCGTCGACGATCAGGGAGCGGGCCTCGATCATGCCCCGGTAGTCGTCGACGGTGAACTGGTGGACGCGGAAGCCCTTGTGCTGGTCGGAGTCGAGCAGTCCCTGCGCCGTCAGGTCGACCAGCGCCTCCCGCACGGGGGTCGCGGACACGCCGTACTGCTCCGCGATCTGCTTGACCGTGAACTCCCGGCCCGGCTGGAGACGTCCCGCGAGCACCTCGTCACGCAGCGCGTCCGCGATCTGCTGGCGCAGAGTACTGCGGGTCACAGGTCCGCTCACGGGCATGGGCAGGTCCCCTCCGTCCGGTTTCGGACACCTTAAGCCAGTCGGAGGGGGTCACCCGTAGGGGTCGAGCGGGCGGCGGGTCGCACGGGCGGGTCACCCGGCGGGCCCGCGCCGGTCACGCCGGGTCACACCGTGTGCTCGTCCGCCACGGAGAGCGCCGCGTCGAGTGCCGCGAGGCCCTCCTTCGCCTCCGCGTCGGTGAGGTTGCACGCCGGGACGACGTGGGTGCGGTTCATGTTGACGAAGGGCCACAGCCCGCGCTCCCGGCAGGCGGCGGTGAAGGCCGCCATCGGGGCGTTGGCCCCGCCCGTCGCCCCGTACGGCACGAGCGGTTCGCGCGTCTCCCGGTTCCGTACGAGCTCCAGCGCCCAGAAGGCGCCCAGGCCCCGCACCTCGCCCACCGACGGGTGTCGTTCGGCGAGCTCGCGCAGGCCCGGCCCGAGGATCTCGGCGCCCAGCCGGTCGGCCGCCTCCACGACGTGCTCCTCCGCCATGACCCGGATGGTCGCGACGGCGGCGGCGCAGGCCAGCGGGTGGCCGGAGTAGGTGAGGCCGCCCGGGTAGGGGCGCCGGTCGAAGGTCGCGGCGATCTCGGCGGAGATCGCGACGCCGCCCAGCGGGACGTACCCGGAGTTGACGCCCTTGGCGAAGGTGAGCAGGTCGGGCACCACGTCGTGGTGTTCGGCGGCGAACCAACGGCCCGTCCGCCCGAAGCCCGCCATGACCTCGTCCAGGACGAGGACGATGCCGTACCGGTCGCACAGTTCGCGTACGCCCCGCAGGTAGCCGGGGGGCGGCGGCATGATCCCGGCGGTGCCGGGGACGGTCTCCAGGACGATCGCCGCGACCGTGTCGGGGCCCTCGAAGACGAGGGTGTCCTCCAGGTGGGTGAGGGCCCGCTCGCACTCCTGCGCCTCGTTCTCGGAGTGGAAGGGCGAGCGGTAGGGGAACGGCCCCCAGAAGTGGACCACCCCGGCGGCGCCCGTGTCGGAGGGCCAGCGGCGCGGGTCGCCGGTCAGGTGGATCGCCGTCGAGGTGGCGCCGTGGTACGAGCGGTAGGCGCTGAGCACCTTGTGGCGGCCGGTGTGCAGCCGGGCCATGCGGACGGCGTTCTCGACGGCCTCGGCGCCGCCGTTGGTGAAGAAGACCTTGTCGAGGTCGCCGGGGGTGCGTTCCGCGATGAGCCGCGCCGCCTCCCCCCGTACGTCGACGGCGAAGCCGGGCGCGAAGGTGGCGAGCCGGGCCGCCTGCTCCTGGATCGCGGCGACGACCTTCGGGTGCTGGTAGCCGATGTTGGTGAAGACGAGGCCGCTGGTGAAGTCGAGGTAGCGGTTGCCGTCGTGGTCCCAGAAGTACGCGCCCTCGGCGCCGGCGACGGCCGGCGGGTCGATGAGCGCCTGGGCGGACCAGGAGTGGAAGACGTGCGCGCGGTCGGCGGCCTTGACGGCGGCGCCGACCCGCGGGTCGGGTGCCGGGTGGGGCGTCTGAGCGGTCATGGGGTGAGGGTAAAAGCGCTCGCGGCGCCGGGACATGGCCAGGTTGTATGGCGGTGGGCGCCCGGCTCGGCAAGGTGTCCGGTCGCCCGCCCCGGATCGGCGGCGCGCCGCCCTTCCGGCAGGGAGCCGCCGGGAAGACGGCGGCGTGACACGACGGGCACCGGCGCAGCGTCCAGGAGGCCGCCATGACCAGCACCACCGCACCCCGCAAGACCGTTCACCTCGCCGTCTACGACACGTTCGCCGACTGGGAGACCGGCCACGCGACGGCCTGGTTGGCCCGCGGCGGGTACGAGGTCCGCACGGTCGGCCCGACGACCGGCCCCGCCACCACGATCGGCGGCCTGCGGATCACCCCCGACCTGGCCCTGGCCGACCTGCGCCCCGAGGACAGCGCACTGCTGATCCTGACCGGCGCCGACCTGTGGGACGAGACCGACGACCTGGCGCCGTTCGCGGCGGAGGCCCGCGCGTTCCTCGACGCGGGCGTGCCGGTCGCGGCGATCTGCGGCGCGACCGCCGGGCTGGCCCGCGCGGGGCTGCTCGACGACCGCCCCCACACCAGCTCCGCCCCCGCCTACCTGGCGGGGACCGGGTACGCGGGCGGCGGGCGTTACGTCGAGGCGGACGCGGTGACGGCCGGGGACCTGATCACCGCCGGATCGACGGAGCCGGTGGCGTTCGCGCGCGAGGTGCTGGGCCGGTTGGGCGTGTTCGAGGGCGAGCGCCTCGACGCCTGGTACCGGCTGTTCCACCACTCGGACCCGGCCGCGTACGAGTTGCTGAACGCCGAGGAGCCGGCGGACGCGTGAGCGGGCGCGCCGACCGCGCCGGGTACCGCCCCGAGCGGGAGCCGCCGCCCCGGGCCGCCGGGGGCTTCCGCCTGGACGGCCGGTGGGGCCGGCGGCCACCTGGTGGGGCCGGGTGGGACCCGGTGGGACCGGGTGCGGTCTGCCGGGGTCGGGTGCGGCTCGGTAGGACCGGGTGCGGTCCGGTGGGGCCCGGTGGGGCCGGGTGCGGCTCGGCGGGGCGCCGGGTGCGGCCCGGCGCTTCGGACCGCCTGGGCGTGTTCTGCCTGGACGGCCGGTTCCCCGCCGCCTGCGAGGAGCCGGGCCGCCCGGCCGGGTCGGCGGCCGTCCGGTGGCGGGGCCGGGCGCGGTCCCTCGCGGGCCGGAGCGTTCGTCACGTGCCCCGGGCGCGGTCACCGGGCGGGAACGCCCCGTCAGGTAGGGTGCCCGGGACGTCACCAGGACGCACGAGGACCGAGGAGGTGGGACCCATCAACGCCAGGCAAGGCTGGGTGCTCCCCTCCGAGGGCGGTACGGCGATCACGCCGCGGCCGTGACGAAACCGCCGGGAGCACACCGCGTACGCGGCCCCCGAAAGGCTTCCCCGTGTCCACGACCCCCGCATCGTCCACACCTCCCGCATCGTCCGCATCCTCCGTACCGGGCACCCCGAACGTCCCGGCCGCCCCGAACGCCCTGACCACCCCGCCGTCCGCCGCCCCTCCGGCGCCCGGCGGCACCACTCCCCCGCTCACCCCGTCCGGTGTCGTCGGCGCCCTCCGCGCCGCCGGGTGCGTCTTCGCCGAGGACGAGGCGGAACTGCTGCTCGCCGCCGCCCGCACCCCCGCCGAGCTGGCCGCCATGGTGGCGCGCCGCGCCGCCGGGCACCCGCTCGAACACGTCGTCGGCTGGGCGGAGTTCGGCGGCCTGCGGGTCACCGTCGACGACGGCGTGTTCGTCCCGCGCCGCCGCACCGAGTTCCTCGTCGAGCGGGCCGCCACGCTCGCCCCGCGCGGCACCCGGCCGGTCGTCGTCGACCTGTGCTGCGGTACGGGCGCGCTGGGCGCGGCCCTCGTCACCGCCCTGGGCGGCGCCGCCGACCTGCACGCCGCCGACATCGACCCGGCGGCCGTGCGCTGCGCCCGCCGCAACGT
Organism: Streptomyces tamarix; assembly: GCF_032423885.1. Classification (NCBI taxonomy): domain Bacteria; kingdom Bacillati; phylum Actinomycetota; class Actinomycetes; order Kitasatosporales; family Streptomycetaceae; genus Streptomyces; species Streptomyces tamarix. The sequence goes on from NZ_JAWCTQ010000010.1 coordinate 32,595, forward strand.
CACGCCCCTCGGCGGCCACGTCCACCACGGCGACCTGTACGACGCCCTGCCGCCAAGCCTGCGGGGCCGCGTCGACGTGCTGCTGGCCAACGTCCCGTACGTCCCGACCGGCGAGGTCGCCCTCCTCCCCCAGGAGGCCCGCCTCCACGAGGCCCGCGTCGCCCTCGACGGCGGCGCGGACGGGCTGGACGTACTGCGCCGGGTCGCGGCGGAGGCGGCGCGCTGGCTGGCCCCGGAGGGCGTCCTGCTGTTCGAGACGAGCGAGCGCCAGTCCGCCGAGGCGGTCCGCGTCCTCGCCTCCCGCGGCCTGACCCCGCGCGTGGAGACCGACGACGAGCGGTACGCGACGGTCGTGACGGGCACGGCCCCTTCGGCACACCCCGGCTGAGCCCGTCCGCCGCCCCGTCAAACTCCGAAGGTCCCCTGGTCGCGGAGGCCCTCGTCCGCCTTCCGCCCGGCGGCCGGACACCACCGGACGGGAAACACCACCGACCGATCGACCGCCCCGCCCAACCGCTCCGGGACGCCCAGCCGGTGCGCCGCCTTCACCCGGGCCGCCTTGGCGAAGAGCTGACCGGCCGGGAGGAGTGGGGCGTCAGCTTGCCGCGCGCCGTCACCGAGCCGGTTGTCGACGACTGATGAAACACCGCCGCGGGCCTTACTCTCGAAGCATGAGCACCGTCGGGGACCGGCTCCGCGAAGTGCGGAAGCGCCGGGGTCTGTCACAGCGAGAGCTGGCTACGAGTAGTGGGGTTTCCCTGTCCCTTGTGCGAAAGCTGGAACAAGGCACGGTGGACAACACCCGATTGGAAACGGTCCACAAACTGGCCCGGGTGCTTCGGGTGCCCACCAGCAAGCTGATGGATCGCTCGGCGGCGGAACCAAGCGACACGGCGGCTGGAGACGGCTGGGCTGCTGTACGCCAGGCCCTGGTCGGTCGGCCGGATGATCTGGATGAGCCACCCACGGTAGACGGCGTGGCCCAGGTGCTCGACTCTGCGCTGCCATTGTTCAGAGCGGAACGATTCACGGAGCTGGGTACCGTCCTTCCACGCCTGCTGCGGGACACGGAGACCTTGGCGGACTTGGAGGAGAGTGGCCGGACCCTGCGCGTCCAGCTTCTCCAACTCACCGGATGGCTGCTCACCCAAACTCGCCATCTGGACGCGGCGGAAATGGCGCTCGATATGGCCCTGGACGCGTCAGCCGACCGCCTTCAAGGCGGCGCGACGGCTAACGCACAATGTTGGGTGTTGCTCCTGCGCGGTCAGCTAGCGGAGGCCAGGGAACTGGCGATCCGCTGGGCGGACGACGTGGAGCCGAAGATGTCCCGCGCGACGGCGGACGAGCTGTGCGTGTGGGGGATGCTTCTTCTGCGGGTGTCGGCGGCGGCCGTGCGAGACAACCGGGCGGGAGAAGCCAAGGATTCCTTGCGGCTAGCTCACGGGGCGGCCGTAGTCCTAGGACGAGAGCGCCGACCTCGGGAAGATCTACTCCGAACGTTCGGACCCACCACCGTGGCTTTGAAGCGCACGGAAAATGCGATGATCTCCGACCGCCCGGACGTGGTGCTGAAACTGGCCGACAAGATCCCCATGGTGGGCATCCCACCCACCCCTTCCAACCACAATCGCCACCGCTTGGACGTGGCCAAGGCATACGCCCAAACTCGGCAGTACGCGGAGGCAGTGAGGGAGTTGACGAGCATTTGGCACACCTCACCGGAGTGGTTACCGCACCAACGGTACGCTCGTGAAATCCTCTCGATCGTCATAGAACATCGACGCACCCTGACACCGGAGATGCGGGTCCTGGCCGACGTATTGCGGCTACCCCTGTAACTCACTGTTGTCACTTCTATCTAACGCCCTCTCAAAGTGACATTGAGAGGGCGTCTTCCTGTCCTTAGCGTGGTTCTCATCACACCGAGCCGCAAGGGACAGGTAAGACCCGATGACGAACGGAACAGCTGAAACTGTGATCCCGGTGCGTGTGCCGGACGCCGGGGGAGCCGGCGCCCGGCGTGCCCACCAGGACACCACGGAGGCGTACACGGAGTTGATGGCGGCCCTGCGGGGCGTGGGTGTGCACATGTCCGCGCTCTGCCCGGCGGAGCCGCCGCCTGCCGGGAAGCACGCGAGGCACCTGGGGTCCGTGTCCATCCCGGCGGCCCGCGAGCTGACCCGGACCCTGAAGGCGGTCCGCCCGTGACGGCCACCGTGACGTTCCAGGTGGGGGACTTGGTCAAGGACCTCACGCGTAACACGTTCGGCAGGGTCCGGCGCCAGGAGCTGGGCGTTCTGATCCTTCAGAACCGGGTCGGGTACATCTGGCGGGCCATGCCCGGACGCTGCAAGCTGGTCAAGCCGGCCGAGCTGGATTCGGACCCGTTGCGGTACCCACCGAACACCGTGCCCCTCACCATCACGCCCCTGGACGTGCGGCGGGGCGACTGGGTGAGAGTGGAGGACGGGAACGTCTACCAGGTCAAGGACATGCGCGCCCACGGTGCCGGTGGCCGGGTGCTGCACCTGGCCGGCCGGCCCCGACCCTGGGTCATGACGCCCGGCTCTCGGCAGGTGTACCGACCGACGTGATCGGAAACTGCTGGTACGGGTTCACCCTCCCCGAGGGAACCACGACGGAGATCACCGAACGGTGGCGCGAACCACCGGGAGTGGGACCGGTCTACTGCCTGGAACCGGGCGGACACGACGCACCGCACCGGGCCTGCGTGATCAGCCTGACCGTGGGAGCGGTGTGGGTGGAGTGGGCGAAATGGAGCAACCCGGAACCACGGGTCCTCCTGCTGGCCGACTGCCCGGCGACGAGCCCCGACCGTATGGACGCATGCTCCATGTACGACGACCACGAAGGACCACACACCTGGGAGAGAACTTGAACGGTCTCTCTTGTGGACCCTGCTCTCGCTGGGAGACGCATCACCTCCCCCCTCCAGGCCCCCAGTGGGGGTGACTTCCACGGAACTTCCCTGCGTGCCTCGACCGACGCGGTACCGGGCGGCGGCGATCAGCCAGGGCAGGCCGGCGGTCGGGCGCGCGGGTGCGGTGGGCGTGATCGTGGAGACTCCGGGGCACGAACACCTCGTCCACCCGGAACCCCGGGACGGGATCCCTCTGTTCGGCGACCCGGCGAAGGCGCGCACGTACGCGCAGCGGTGTGCGAGGATCCGAGGACAGTCCCTTTCCCTTCCTGAATCGCTGTGTCCCATCGAGCAGTCGGCAGGAGAACAGCCATGAGCGACACCCCCCAGTGGTTCAAGTCCAGCCACGGCATCCCCCACGGCGGCGAGTGCGTCGAGGCCGCCGTCTGCTCCCGCACCGGTCACGTCCGGGGCCCCAAGAACCCCGGCGGCGGCTCCTTCGCCGTCGCACCCTCGTCCTGGACGGCGTCCCTCGCGGACGCCACGGCCCCGTGAGAACGGTGATCGCCGGGCGGCTCGTCGAACTTCCCGGCACCATCGCGGCGATCCGGGCGGCCCTGGACGAGGACCGGGCGCGGGCCTTCGACGCGGAGATCCCGCACGTCCCGGTGGCGGAGCTGCCCATCGCGCTCGCCCGCTGGGCGCTGTCCACGACGGACGCGGACCGGGAGGACGCCGAGTTGTTCGACCGTCTGGCACGCGGCGAGGGCGTACGGGAGTGAGCTGCTACCGCCTCCAGTACGCGCCGCCGGCGGACCTCGCCCTCGACTCCATGGGCGCCTCCCTCCGCACCCGGTTCGACGCGGGGATGCGTGCCCAACTGGCTCCGAACCCCTACGGGTACGGCTCGGTGCCGATCGGCACGGACGAGGACCGGCGGGAGGCGACGGTGTCGGGCGTGGTGATCCGGTACTACGTGAGCCGTGGCGTCGCGACCGTCACGGTCGTCCGCGTCGTCTTCCTCTGAGAGACCGTCGACGCGATCCGCCGCGCCGTGGACACCGGATGCGAACGGCGGGCACCGCCTCACAGCGCCGACCGCCACGAAAGCGGCAAGCACAGCCGCTGTACGCGCACGGACGATCGGGATCATTGCGGAAACGGCAACGAGGTTTGCCCTCGGGGGCCGGGCGGGGCGACGGTGCCGATATGGACACCAACGGGCTGAAGAACATCGAAGATCGCATCTGGGACGTCGTCGTGGTCGGCGGTGGCGCCGCCGGACTCTCCGCCGCGCTGCTGCTGACCCGCGTACGGCGCTCTGTCCTGGTCATCGACGCGGGCGAACCCCGCAACGCCCCGGCCGTCCGGGTCGGCGCCCACAACATCCTCGGCCGGGAGGGCATCTCCCCCTTGGAACTCCTGCGCGTGGGCCGCGAAGAGGTCGCCTCCTACGGCGGAGAATTCGTCACCGGACGGGTCGAGCGGGTCGCGCGCGACGACAGCGGGTTCGTCCTCACCACCCGGGACGGGCAGCGCGCCCGTGCGCGGCGCGTCCTGGTGGCCACCGGCCTGGTCGACGAACTGCCCGCCATCCCCGGCCTGGCCGAGCGGTGGGGACACGATGTGATCCACTGCGTGTACTGCCACGGCTGGGAGGCCCGCGACACCAAGGTCGGCGTCCTCGGCAACTTCCACCAGGCCCTGCTGTTCCGGCAGATGACCGACCGGGTCGCCCTGTTCGCGCACCACGCGCGGACGGAACTCACCGAGGAGCAGTGGGACCAGCTCGCCGCCCTCGGCATCGAAGTGGTCCACGGCGATGTCGTGGCCCTGGAATCCGACCCCGAGCAGGACAAGCTGACCGGCGCCCGCCTCGCCTCCGGCACCGTCGTCCCCCTCGACACCCTCGTCGTCGCCCCCGCCTTCACCGCCCGCGGCGGCTTCCTCGAAGACCTGGGCCTGCCCCTCGGCCCCCACCCCGCCGTCCCCGGCGTCCAGGTCGCCGTCGACCCCTCCGGCTTCACCGGCGTACCCGGCGTGTGGGCCGCCGGGAACGTCAGCGACGTCCTCGCCGCCGTCCCCCAGTCCGCCGGCGCCGGCACCACCGCGGGCGGCGCCATCAACATGGACCTCATCCTCGAAGACGCCCGGCGAGCCACCGAGGCACGCGCGCGGCGCCGGCCCGGGCGTGCGACGGCGTGAGGGAAGCGGAAGCGCCACGACACGCCCTGGGGATCCGCGCCCATGGCTCCGGAGGGCCGCGCACGGCCGGCGGCCCCACCCCGCCGGTGGGGCCCGGTGAAGACGGCTCGCTACGGGAAGTCCCCGGCGATCCGCCACCGCCCGGCCCGCTCACGGGCGGACCGCCGGTACGGGCGGCGGCCCCAGGACCACGGAGAACACAACGGGGGTGGGGAACCGGGGCCCCGGGGCCCGGGTGTCGCGGCGCCCTTCCCCTGCACCCGGTTCAGGCCGCGGGCCGCTTCAGCACCTCCACCAGGACGGACGTGCTGTCCGCCGCGTGACCGGCCTCCGCGGCGCGGCGGAAGATCCGGGCGACGGCCTCCGGGACCGTCGTGTCGAGGCCCGCGTCCGCCGCCGTGTGGAGGACGTGCTCGGTGCTCGCGACGGCCATGGAGAGCCGGTCGACGTCCCCGCCGTGGTCGCCCGCGTCGACGCGGGGCGTGTAGAACTCCACGAACTGCCCCAGGTTCAGGGCGTCGACGGCGAGCGGCCGGATGTCGGCGGCCGTCAGGCCGTGGGCGCCGGCCAGCGCCAGGGCCTGCCAGTAGCCGGACAGGGCGGTCCAGAACATGACCATGTTGAGCTGGTACAGGAGCGCCGCCAGCCCCGGGTCCTCGCCCCGGTGGTCGGCGCCCGACAGCACCTCCAGCGTGGCGCGGTGGGCGTCGAAGACGTCGCGCGGGCCGCTGTAGAGGGTGGTGGAGGCGGGGTCGCCGATGCCCGAGGGCGGGGTCAGGACGCCGCCGGTGAGCTGCGTGGCACCCCGCTTCGCGGCCCAGGTGGCCGCCTCACGGGCCTTGTCGGGGGTGTCGGAGGTGAGGTTCACCAGGACGCGGCCCTTCAGGGCGGCCGGGTCGACGTCGCCCAGCAGGGCGTACATCGCGTCGTAGTCGGTGAGGCTCAGCACGACCAACTCGGAGGCGGCCAGCGCCTCTTCGGCGTTGGCGGCGAGGTGGGCGCCGCGCTCGACGAGGTCGGCGGCGCGGGAGGGGGTGCGGTTCCAGACCGTGACGGCGTGGCCGCGGTCGAGGAAGACACCGGCCATGGTGCGGCCCATGGGGCCGAGACCGATGACGGTGACGGGGGCGGGGGCGTTGACGGACGTGCTGCTCATGGGATCCACCTTTCGGGACACCTCTAGAACGAACGCTCTATCCAGGCGAGGACACGACCGTAGCACACCCCTAGAACGAACGCTCTACTCATTTTCTCGGTACGATCGCCCCATGCAGACAGCCACCGCGACCGCCTCCTCCGCCGGGACCCGCGACCGGATCGTCACCACCGCCGCGCGCCTCATCCAGCGCCAGGGGTACGTCGGGACGGGCATCAAGCAGATCGCCAAGGAGGCGCAGGCCACCCTCGGCTCCGTCTACCACTTCTTCCCGGGCGGCAAGGAAGCCGTGGCGGTCGCCGCGATCGGGCACAGCGGCGCGGAGTTCGCGGCGTTCCTGCGGGAGGCGCTGGACAGCGCGGAGGACCCGGCCGAGGCCGTGGAGAACTGCGCCGTCCGGCTCGCCGTGGAGCTGCGCGCGTCGGGGTGGATCGACGGGTGCCCCGTGACGGCGGCCGCCCTGGAGACGCTCGGCGGCGAGACGGGGATCCAGCAGGCGTGCGCGGAGGCGCTGCGCGACTGGGAGCGGCTCGTCTCCGAGAAGCTGCTGGGCGCCGGCTTCGCCGCCGCCGACGCCCGCGAACTGGCGACCACCGTCATCGGCGCCCTGGAGGGCGCGGAGGTCACCGCCCAGGTCAACCACAGCGAGGAGCCCCTGCGGATGGCGGGCCGCCAACTGGCCCGCCTGATCCGTTCGTACGCCTAGGCCGCCCCTCCTGGGCCCCTCGCGGACCGGCGAGTCGGCGGACCGGCAGGCCAGCGGATCGGCAGATCGGCGGGTCGGCGGGTCAGCGGGTCAGCGGGTCAGCGGGGGCGACTGTGACGTGTGGCCGGTCCGCTCGCCGACCGCCTCGGACGCGTTGCCCGGAAGCACGCGGCCGGCGCACCCCGCACCCCCTCCACGCCCCGGTCGGACCGCGCCGGCCACCCCCGCCCCGAGGGGGGGCGGATCGCGTGTCCGGCCCACACAGGACACCTCGTCCCACCAGGCTTAGAGTGTCGGTAAGAGGCGTTCCGCCCCACTTCGTCACCGTCATCGCGGCCCACGGGGCGGGGTGCGGGACTTCACGCGGTCGGGCAGGCACGGCCAGCGGGGGATCAGCCTCGCCGTCCGGCCCTGAGTACAGGGATCCGATGCGCCATGGCTGACGTGAAGGTCGTGTGGACCGGACTTGAGTGCCGCATCAGACAAGAGGTGGAAGACGACATCTTCGGCAGCGTCCAGGTGATCGCCGGGTTGTCTCCGCAGCCGCCGCTGAAGTTCCCGGACGGCGGCACGCTGCGGTTCGGGCCTCCGGGACTGAGGATCTTCAGCGCCCAGCGCCTGCTGTACTCCGGACCGGCGCAGGACCTCAGCGTGTCGCTCGCGCTCGTGCAGCACGACTCCGGCGACATAGAGGAGGAGAAGCAGGCCGTCGCCCAGGCCCTCTCCGCCGCGGCGACCGCGGCCGTCGCCAAGCTGACCGGCGGGGCGGGCACGGTGCTCAAGCCCTTCATCGACCTCCTGTCCGAATCCCTGGTCAACGCCGTGAGCGATCTCCTCGGCCTCGCCGACGACCCGTTCAACCCGTCGGCCGTCTTCATCCCGAAGGACAAGCTGCTGGACGCGAACAGTCGCCGCCGCATCCTCCAGCGCCCCGACGATCCGCGCGTGGTGCAGTTCACCGACGAGCTCGTCTGCAGCGGTACGGACGGTGACGGAGACCTGGGGGTGTACGCGCTGTACCTGGACGTCCAGCCGTCGGGGGTCTCGGGCGGGGGCACGCCCCCCGTGGACGACGGCATCGGCACGCCCACCCTGAGCAGGGGTTCGCGGGGAGCCGCGGTGGAAAAGCTCCAGCGGCTGCTGAACGCCCACATGCCGGACCTCCACCCCCTGGAGGTCGACGGGGACTTCGGCTCCGTGACGGACGATCGCGTCCGCGAGTACCAGCGCCGGGTCGAGATCGAGGTCGACGGCGTCGCGGGTCCCCAGACCTGGGGCATGTTGCTGGGCGGTGAAACGGCGCAGGAGGACGCCGCCGGGACGCCGACGCTGAGCAACGGCTCGCGCGGCCCGGCGGTCCGCAAGCTCCAGCGGCTCCTGAACGCCCGTGTGCCGGACCTCGATGCCCTCGCGGTCGACGGGGTCTTCGGCTCCCTGACGGAGAGGCACGTCCGCAGGTTCCAGACCCGCCTCGCCATCACCGTCGACGGTGTCGTCGGCCCCCAGACGTGGGGGGCGCTCATGCTCTGACGCGCTGCCGCTCTGCCGCTCTGCCGCTCTGCCGCTCTGAGGCTCTGAGGCTCTGAGGCGAGACGCGCGGAGCCCGTCCGGCGGGCGGTGCCGTGCGCCGGCGAGCGCGCGGGGCCCCGCGAGGAGCCCCGGGCCGGCGCACCGGGCCGGCGCACCGGGGCGGGCCGGGGCCGATCGGATCCGGGCGGGTCGGCCCGGATCGGGGCCGGCCGGATTCACCTGGGCGGATCGGGAGGGGCCGGGGCGGACCTATCCGGGTCGGGCCGGATAGGCCCAGGCCGGATCGGGGAGGACCGGTTCGGGAAGGACCGGATCGGGAAGGGCCGGGCCTGCCCGGGTCGGGCCCGGGAGCGGCCGGTCGCAAGTCGGTTGACGGTCGGGCGGGGTGCCGCTTGGCTGCCCGGATGAGCGAACTCCGTATCGAACAGGTGGACGGCGAGACCGGCGTCGAGGACTGGCGGCGCATCCACAACGAGATCATCCCGACGCACCTGCTGTCCCCGGACGACGTCCGCGAACGTTCCGGGCGGAACGTACTGGAGGTGGCCTACCTCGGCGACACGGCCGTGGGGTGCTCCACCGTGCGCCCGCCGACCGCGGAGGCACCGGGGACGGCGACGGTGATCGCGCGGATCCTGCCCCCGTACCGGGGCCGGGGCCACGGCGGGGAGCTGTACGCCCGGGGCCTGCGGCGGGCCCGCGAGCTGGGCGCGACGGAGATCGAGACGGTGGTGCTGGCCTCGAACGAGTCCGGCCTGCGCTTCGCCCTGCGGCACGGCTTCGTGGAGGTGGAGCGGTACCTGCTGGAGGGCGACACGATCCCCTGGATCGACCTGCGGCTGGCCTGACCCTCCGCACGCGGCAGGGGGCGCGGGGTCCGGTGGCGCGAGCGCGACCGGACCCCCGCGGGAAAAACCGTGCGGGCCGTTCCGCGACGCGCTACGGTGTACTCACGAAACGAGACGAGACGTCTCGTCTAATACATGGCTCCGGCCCGAGGGGGAACACCCATGCACCGTGAACACTTCGTCGACGTCGCGCCCGGGGTCCGCCTGTGGGCCGAGGAGCGGGGGGACGCCGATGCTCCGGCGCTGCTGCTGATCATGGGCGGGCAGGCGTCCGGGCTCGGCTGGCCCGACGAGCTGGTGGACGCGCTGGCCGCGCACCACCGGGTCATCCGGTACGACCACCGCGACACGGGCCGCTCGACCTGGTCGTACGAGACCGAGCCGTACGCGATCACCGACCTCGCGGACGACGCGCTGGCGGTGCTGGACGGGCTGGGGGTGGAGCGGGCCCACGTCGTCGGCATGTCCCTGGGCGGCATGCTGACCCAGCTCCTCCTCGCCGACCACCCGGAACGGCTCCGCACCGCCACGCTCATCGGCACCTGCGCGCTCAGCACCACCCCGTACACCCGGCCGGACGGGAGCGTCACGCCCGTCGAGGAACTGCCGCCCATCGACCCGCGCATCCTGGACATGTGGGCCCACCGCCCCGAGGACCTGGACCCGGAGGCCGAGTTGGACTGGCGGGTCGCGCACTGGCGGTTGCTGAACGGCGACGGCATCCCGTTCGACGAGGAGGCGGTGCGGGAGCTGGAGCGGCGGATCGTCGCGCACACCGGGCACGCCCGGGTCAGCACCGCGCACGGGCGGGCCGACCACTCGGGGATGCTCCGCACGGAGGCCCTGGCGGCGACCGGCGTACCGACGCTGGTCGTGTCCGCCACCGCCGAGCCCGTGTTCCCGCCGCCGCACGCGCAGCACCTGGCGCAGGTCATCCGGGGCGCGGAACTGGTGGAGGTCCCGGGCATGGGGCACGCGCTGCCCCGGCCGGTGCTGGAGCCGCTGGCGAAGGCGATCCTCGCCCACACGGGGACGGCCTGACGGGGACCGGACGGAGGCGGCGAGCCGCCGAAGGCGGACGGCCCCGCCGGCCCCGGCGCGGTGCGCCTGGGGCCGGACGGGGCCGTCCGGGAGCGGGGCGGGAAGGCGGGGGCCGCCTCAGCAGGAGAGGTTGGCGCCCGGGGTGACGCCCAGGATCTGCGTGAACTGCTGGTACTTCGACACCCGGCTCTGCACCTGCGCCGGGTTCCTGCCGTCGCACTCCAGCGCGCCGTTGATGGAGCGGATCGTCTGGCCGAAGCCCGCGCCCGTCACCATCGCGTTGTGCGCGGTCATCGTGCCGGGGCCGTTCTGGGTGTTCCAGTACCAGAGGGCCGTCTTCCAGGCGACCGCCGCCTCGCGCTCGACGCGGTGCGGGTTGTTCAGCAGGTCGATGCCGAGCGCGTCGCCCGCCGCCTTGTAGTTGAAGTTCCAGCTGAGCTGGATCGGGCCGCGCCCGTAGTAGGCGGCCTGGCCCGCGGGGCAGCCGTACGGCTGGCTCTGGTCGCAGTAGTGCGGGTAGTTGGCGGTGTTCTGCTCCACGATGTGGACGAGGCCGCCCGTCTCGTGGCTGACGTTGGCCAGGAAGGCCGCCGCCTCCTGCCGGCTGACCGTGGCGCCGCCCGTCGTCGCGAAGGCCGGGTACGCGCTGAGCGCCGCCTTCAGCCCGCTGTACGTGTAGAACGGGTTCCTGTTCGGGAACATCTGGTTGAACTGGGCCTCGGAGACGACGAATCCGGACGGTGCCGGGTCCGTCGGGCCCGGGCCGGGCGTGCCGGAACCGCAGGTCCCCTGGTCGGCCCAGACCACCGCCGCGCCGGGGCGCTCGTTCTGGGTCCACCACTTCGCCTGCCAGTTGTGGCCGTTGTACGAGGCGGTGTTGCCGCCCACGTAGACGGCGGACGAACTCCAGGGGGCCGCGCAGTCGGCGGCGGAGGCGGTCGTGGCGGGCAGGAGGGCCGTCAGGCCCACCGCCGTGGCGAAAGCGGCCAGCAGGGCGCCGAAGCGTCGTGACACGTCATCACTCCTTCGCGTGGGGGGGTGCCGGCCACTCCACCGCATTGGTCTGGACCTGTCAAGGGGTCTAGACCAGATGACCACGCGGGGTTCGTGAGGGGGCGTCACGGTGCGGGTGGCGTCGGCGTCCGCCGCACGCCCGCCACCCGCACCGGCGGTCAGCCCGGGATCCGCAGCGCCAGCAGCGCCACGTCGTCCTCGTTCTGCGCCGGTCTGGCCCGCTGGAGCAGCTCGTCCGCGAACGACTCCACGGACCGGTGGGCCAGCGCCGCGGCGTGCCGGCGCAGCCGGTCCAGGCCCTCGTCGATCGAGCGGCCCGGCTCCTCGATCAGGCCGTCCGTGTACAGCAGCAGCGTCGACCCGGGCGGCAGCTCCACCTTCGCCTCGGCCCGGCCCGTCCGCGCCTTGTGCGGCCCGAGCCCCAGCAGGACCCCGTGGCCCTCGGTGAGGTACTGCGCCACGCCGTCGTGCGTGACCAGCAGCGGCGGAGGGTGCCCGGCGTTGCTCCAGGACAGCTCGCACCGCCCGTCGTCCCACACGGTCATCCGGCCGAAGACCAGCGTGGCCATGGAGACCTCCGCGATGTGCAGCGACGCCTGGTCCAGCCAGTCGACGATCTCGCTCACCGGACCCCGCTGCGACCACGCGTACGCGCGCAGCATGTTGCGCAGCTGCGCCATCCCCGCCGCCGCGTCCAGGTCGTGGCCGACCACGTCGCCGATGGCCAGGGCCAGCACCCCGTCCCTCAGCATGAACGCGTCGTACCAGTCGCCGCCGACGTGCGAGGCGTCCGGCGCGGGCAGGTACCGGGCCGCCATCCCCAGCCCGGGCACGGTCGGCAACTGCGGCAGCAGGTGGCGCTGCATGGTCTCCGCGACCTTCCGCTGCCGCTGGTACAGGCGGGCGTTGGCCAGGGCGAGACCGGCCCGGCGCGTGATGTCCTCCAGCAGCGCCACGTCGGCCCCCGTGAACACCTCCGGCCGCTCGGAACGGCCCAGGGTGAGCGCCCCGAGGACCTCCCGCAGGCCGCGGATGGGCGCGATGACCGCCGAGTGCATCCCCGTCGTCTCGAACAGGCGGCGCTGCTCCAGCGCGATCCCCGAGTCCGGCAGGCCCTGGTACGTCTCCGGGCCCGCCAGCGCGGACGACTCGCCGCGCAGCGCCCGCGACAGGGGCATCGGCGACTGCTCCGGCACCGGCGGCATCGGGCCCTCCAGGTCCTCCACGTGCACGAGGGCGTCGCCCTCCGCCCGCACGACGGCGGTGCGCCAGACCTCGTCCGGCTCCCTGATCAGGTCGATGACCGCCCAGTCCGCGAGACGCGGCACCACCAGGCCCACCAGCCGGTTCAGCGCCTCGTCCACGTCGAGCGTGGACGTCAGCGTCGTGGTCGTCTCGGCCAGCAGTGCCAGCCGCTCCAGCTCCGACAGCGGCGTGGTGATCCGCGCCGACGACCCGGAGGCCGGGTAGACGGGCTCGTACGGGTGGAAGAGCACCAGGGTGGCCGGCGTCCCTCCGCCCCGGGCGTAGGGCGTGGCCAGCCACGACAGCCGCAGCAGCGACCCGTCGCCGTGCAGCGCCCACTCGCCGTCGCTCTGGGCCGTGCGCCCGGCGAGGGCGGCCTTCCGCAGCGCGCAGTGCGCCCTCGGCGTGGGGGCGCCGTGCCGGTCGCGGTGGAGCAGCTCGTGCGCGTCCCGGCCGACGAGCTCCGCGGCGGACCGGCCCAGGACCTCCTCGGCCGCGGCGTTGGCGACGATGATGCGGCCGCTCTCGTCCAGCAGGCAGGCACCCGCCGCGATCTCGCCCAGCGCCGCGGCGAGCACACCGCGGGGATCGCCCGGGGACTCCCCGCCGGACGCGTCCGCCGCTCCCGTGGCCGTCATCTGCCCGCTCGCCTCCCGCCCCGACCGGGGCCCGCACTCTGGTGCCGCCTGTCCTCACCTTTTCCCCTCCACCGGACACTGACGCCTCGGCGCGCCGTGGCGCGGCCTGGCGCGGTCTCCCTGCGCCGGTGGAGTTGAACCTCGTATGAACATACGGCACCCGTGTCCGCGCCGTGCTTCCTCGCGTCCTACCGTGACCTCCACACGTCCCGCCGGACACCTGTGCGAGCGAGGGGGAGCGCCCGTGGAGTGGTTCAGCGCCGAGAACGTCGTCGCCGTCCTCACCGCCGTCCTCGGCGTGCTCGCCTCCGTCGCCGCGCTCTGGTACGAGCGGCGGGTGCCGCGCCGCAAGCGCCTCGGGTACCGCGTCCAGATGGACACCCCGATCGGCAGCGACGTCCGCGGCGGTGGCCGCGCCAACGTACGGGTCGGCCTCTTCGGCGAAGGGCCCGAGGTGGACCTGTCCGACGCCACCCTCGTCCTGCTCCGCATCGAGAACGACGGCCCGCAGAGCGTCGGCGACGCCGACTACACGGGCCGCCCGCCGCACGGGCTGACCGTCGAGTTCACCGGCCGCGAGATCCGGGGCGTCGCCGTCACCCAGCCCGGAGACGCCGACCACCTGATGGAGCACTTCGCCCCCGAGGCCGGGATGACCCACAGCGGCGGCACGCTCCACCTGCCGCGCGTCCCGCTCAACCCCGGCGAGCACTTCAAGCTGCTGTTCCTGCTCACCGGCGGGCCGGTCGACAGCCCCGTCCGCGTCACCGGCGGCCTGCGCGACGGGGAGGTGCGGCCCAACACCGCCGTCCCCTCCGACGGCAGGCCGCCCGTGTTCAGCCGCCCGGCCCGGCTCATCACCGTCCTGCTCACCGTGTGCGTGGTCACCCTGGCCGGGATCGTCGTCGGCCGCGACGACACCCGCCCGCCCATCGGCTGCGCCACCGGCACGCTCACCGTCGTCGGGTCCACGGCCTTCGCGCCCGTGGCGGAGGAGACCGCGCGCAAGTACGAGGAGGACTGCCCCGGCTCCACCGTGACCGTCGACGCGCGCGGCACCACCACCGGCATCCGCGCCCTCGCCGAGGCGGGGGCCCGGCACCGGGGCGGCTCCCCCGCCGTCGTCGCCCTGTCCGACGGGCCGAAGCCCGACCGCGGGTACGAGGAGCTGCGGGAGAACCGGGTCGCCGTGTCCGTCTTCGCCCTGGTCGTCAACGACCGCGTGCCGCTGCGCGGGCTGACCACCGCCGACGTGCGGCGCGTCTACCGGGGCGAGGTGCGGCGGTGGTCCGAGCTGGGCGGCCCCGACCTGCCGATCGCCCTGGTCAGCCGGAACACGAACTCCGGCACGCGGGAGGTGTTCCAGCGGCGCGTCCTCGGCGGGTACGAGCCGGCGCCGTCGTCGGGCGACTGCCGGGTGAAGGCCGATCCGGCGGCGCGGGTGCTGCGGTGCGAGGTCGACTCGACGCGGCAGGTCATGGCGACGGTCGCCGAGGTGCCCGGCGCGCTCGGCTACACCGAGCTGCGCTCCGGCCAGGACCTACGGGGGCTCCACCGGCTGGACCTCGACGGGCGGACGCCGTCGATCGACGACGTGGCGGAGAGCGGATACCCGTACCGGGAGGTCGAGTACGCGTACACGTACGGCCGGCCGCCCGCGGACTCGCTCGTGTCGAGCTTCCTCGGCTACCTGGTGCGGGGAAGCGGCCAGGACGTCGTCCGCACCCACGGCCACCTGCCCTGCGCGTCCCCCGAGGGGCTGCGGGTCTGCGCCGAGCCGTGAACCCGGGTCCGGTCGCGGCACGGCGCGGCGCGGCAGCGCGCGGCACGGCCGACGGCGTCACAACGGCGCGGCACGGCGGCACAGCACCGTGCCCGGGGCCTCGCGCGGGGGTGCGCGGGGCCCCGGGCACGGGGCGGTACTACGGGGACTGCGGAACCACAGGACTACGGGGTCTACAGGAAGGAGTTGATCTCGATCGTCTCGGTGCGGCCGGGGCCGACGCCGATGGCGGAGATCGGCGCGCCCGACATCTCCTCCAGCGCCTTCACGTACGCCTGCGCGTTCTTCGGCAGGTCCGAGAAGGTCTTCGCCTTGGAGATGTCCTCCGACCAGCCCGGCAGGTACTCGTAGACCGGCTTCGCGTGGTGGAAGTCGGACTGCGAGTACGGCAGCTCCTCGACGCGCCGGCCGTCGATCTCGTACGCGACGCAGACCGGGATCTGCTCCCAGCCGGTCAGGACGTCCAGCTTCGTGAGGAAGAAGTCCGTCAGGCCGTTCACGCGCGTCGCGTACCGGGCGATCACCGCGTCGAACCAGCCGCAGCGCCGGTCGCGCCCGGTGGTGACGCCGCGCTCGCCGCCGATGCGGCGCAGCGCCTCGCCGTCCTCGTCGAACAGCTCCGTCGGGAACGGGCCGGCGCCGACGCGGGTCGTGTACGCCTTCAGGATGCCGATGACGCGGCTGATCTTCGTCGGGCCGACGCCGGCGCCGGTGCAGGCGCCGCCGGAGGTCGGGTTCGACGAGGTCACGAACGGGTACGTGCCGTGGTCCACATCGAGGAGCGTGCCCTGGCCGCCCTCGAAGAGGACGACCTTGCCCTCGTCGATCGCGTTGTTCAGGATCAGCGTCGTGTCCGCGACGAACGGCCTCAGCTCCTCCGCGTACTGGAGCATCTCCTCCACGACCTTGCCGGCCTCGATCGCGCGCCGGTTGTAGATCTTGGCGAGGAGCTGGTTCTTGACCTCCAGCGCCGCCTCGACCTTCTGGGTGAGGATCGACTCGTCGTAGAGGTCCTGGACGCGGATGCCGACGCGGTTGATCTTGTCGGCATACGTCGGGCCGATGCCGCGACCGGTCGTACCGATCTTCCGCTTGCCGAGGAACCGTTCCGTCACCTTGTCGAGGGTGACGTTGTACGGCGTGATGAGGTGAGCGTTGCCGCTGATCAGGAGCTTGGAGGTGTCGACACCGCGCTCGTTCAGCCCGCTCAGCTCGGAGAGCAGGACGGCCGGGTCGACGACGACGCCGTTTCCGATCACGGGGGTGCATCCGGGGGAGAGGATGCCGGAGGGAAGGAGATGCAGCGCGTACTTCTGGTCGCCCACGACGACCGTGTGACCGGCGTTGTTGCCACCCTGGTAGCGCACCACGTAGTCGACGGATCCACCGAGGAGGTCGGTGGCCTTTCCCTTGCCCTCGTCACCCCACTGAGCACCGAGCAGCACAAGTGCGGGCACAGGCGTACACCCCTTCCGGGCGGGGCATGTCCAAGGCCAGGGGCGGGAGACGTCGTACGGCGGTGTACGACGGCAGCCTGAGCCGTTGGACCGGTGCCCCGGAATAGACGAAGCCCCTGGCGCAATAGCGCAAGGGGCTCTTGCACAAAGATGCTACCCGAGGAAGGACCGAGGTGTCGGCTCCCGACCAGCTACTGGTGGTCATCGACCCGGTCGCACGCCGCTTCGACGGCGAATCGGTACGGATCGCGAAGGACGTGCTGTGCGGTGGCGCCGCCGCGAAGGTGTGCCTGCCCGACACCCCGGAGGAGTTCGCGCGGGCCCTGGCGCGGCGGGGTTCCCGGCGGCCCGTGGTGATAGGTGACGACCGGGCGCTGGTGCGCGCCGTGGGCCTGCTGCACCGGGGCGGCGGGCTGGGCGGGAAGGCCCTGTCGCTGGTGCCGGTGGGGCCGGGCGAGACGGTGCGGCTGGCCCTGTCGCTGGGCGCCCCGCCCGGCGCGGTGAGGGCGGCGCGGGCGGTGCTGGACGGGGTGGAGCGGCGGCTCGACCTGCTGGTGGACGACGGGGGCGGGGTGGTCGTGGGCGGCCTGCGCATCCCGGAGGGGCCGCCGTCGCCGGTGCCCGCGGCGGCGCCGGAGGCGCGGTTCCGCCTTTCGGGCGGCGGGGTGCCGGCGCCGTCGGTGTGGGGGACGTGCCGCTCGCTGGTGCGGACCCTGGTGGGGCCGGGCGCCGGGCGGGTGCCGCAGATGCGGGGGCAGCGGCTGCGGGTGGTGGCCGACGGGCGGCTGCTGGCCGACGTGGACGACCCGGTGGAGGGCGTGACGGTCGTGTCGCGGGACGGCGCGGCGGAGGTCGTGGTGCGCCCGCGGGCGGCCGCGCCCCGGCGGACGGACGCCCGCACGGTCACCGTGTCGGTCCCGGCCGGTGCGGGGTTCCGCTACCGGGCGGACGCCGAGCCGACCGGGCCGGTCCGCAGCCGTACGTGGACGGTCCGGCCGGCCGCCTGGTCCCTGCTGGTGCCGGCCCCGGCGCTGTCGCCGGAGGGCGCCTAGCGACGGGGCCCGGCCGCCGTCAGCCGGTCGCGGCCTTGTGCTCCCGCCACCGGTCCATGATCTGGAGCAGTTCCCCGTGGAGGAACTGGAAGAACTCCGCCGTCTCCGCGATCCGCGCGCCCGCCGCCGTGTCGACGCCCAGCGTCTCGGCCCCCTCGCGCAGGGTCTTCTGCCAGCGGTTGAGGATCTCGTCGCGGCGGGTGAACACCTCGTACCACATGCCCTCGTGGAGCACGTACCGCTCGCGCCGCGAGCCCGGGTCGCGCTCCCGGCCGATCATGTTGACCTGCGTCAGGTAGCGCACGGCGCCCGAGACGGCGGCCGGGCTGATCCTCAGTTGGCCGCCCAGCTCGGCGGCGGTCATGGCCGCCCCCTCGGAGACGAGCAGCGCGGCGAAGACCCTGGCCGCCATCCGCTGCATCCCGGCCTGCGTCAGCTCCCCTGCGAAGCGCTCGACGAAGCGGGCCACCGCCTCCTCGTCACGGCGTACCGCCGCCTCCTCGTCACGACGGGCCACCGCCTCCTCGTCGCGCTCCGGCCGCTTCCCGAGCCGGTCGTCCGTCGCCATGCGCCCCTCTTCTCCCGTCGTCCTCCGAACCCCGCCGATTTTATACGGTTCCTTAACTTCAGAATTTTGTGAAAGTAGTCGTACCGTCGAAGCATGACGAACGCCATCACCGTCACCGGACTGCACAAGTCCTTCGGGCGCACCCACGCGCTCGCCGGCCTCGACCTGACCGTCGCGGCCGGCGAGGTCCACGGCTTCCTCGGCCCCAACGGCTCCGGCAAGTCGACCACCATCCGCGTCCTCCTCGGCCTGCTCCGCGCCGACTCCGGCACCGCCCGGCTCCTCGGCCGCGACCCCTGGCGGGACGCCGTCGAGCTGCACCGCCGCGTGGCGTACGTCCCCGGCGACGTGACGCTCTGGCGCGGCCTGTCCGGCGGCGAGGTGATCGACCTGTACGGCAGGCTGCGCGGCGGCCTGGACGAGGCGCGGCGCGCCGAACTGGTCGAGCGGTTCGAACTGGACCCGACGAAGAAGGGCCGCACCTACTCCAAGGGCAACCGCCAGAAGGTCGCCCTCGTCGCCGCGTTCGCCTCCGACGTGGACGTGCTGGTCCTCGACGAGCCGACCAGCGGCCTCGACCCGTTGATGGAGGGCGTCTTCCAGGCGTGCGTGCGCGAGGAGCGCGACCGGGGCCGCACGGTGCTGCTGTCCTCGCACATCCTCAGCGAGGTCGAGAGCCTCTGCGACCGGGTGAGCATCGTCCGCAGGGGCCGCACCGTCGAGTCCGGTTCGCTCGCCGAGCTGCGCCACCTGACCCGCACCAGCGTGGCGGCCGAGCTGGCCGCCCCGCCGAACGGGCTCGCGCACCTGCCGGGCGTCCACGACCTGCGGGTCGACGGCACCCGCGTACGGCTCCAGGTCGACACCGACCGGCTCGACGCCGTCCTGCGCTCCCTCACCGAGGCCGGGGTGCGGTCGCTGACCAGCGCGCCGCCCACCCTGGAGGAGCTGTTCCTGCGCCACTACGAGGACGAGGCGGTGGCCCGGTGACCCCCACCGCTTCCGCCGCCTCCCGTGCCGGCGGGTCCCGCACGGGTGGGTCCCGTGCCGGTGGATCTCGTGCCGGTGGGCCCCGCCACCTCGCCGGGACCGGGGCGCTGCTGCGGCTCGCCCTGCGCCGCGACCGGGTGATGCTGCCCGTGTGGGTGCTGGTCCTCGGCACCGTGGTCGTCAGCGGCGCCGGCTCCGTCGACGCCCTGTACGGCACCCGGGCCGAGCGTGCCGAGGTGGCCGCGTCGATGACCGCCAACAGCTCCCTGCGGTCCCTGTACGGGCCGGTGTTCGGCGACTCCACGGGCGCGCTCGTCGCCTGGCGGTTCGGGGTGTTCGCGGCGGTCCTCGCCGCCGTGATGAGCCTGGTCGTCGTCGTCCGGCACACCCGCGAGGAGGAGGAGACCGGACGCCAGGAGATGCTGTCGGCCGCCGTGGTCGGGCGGCGGGCGCCGCTGACCGCCGCGCTGCTCGCCGCGCTCGCCGGCAACACCGCCATCGCCCTGGCCGTCACCGCCGGGCTGGCCGGCCGGGGTGCGGGCAGCGCCCTCGCGCTGGGGCTCGCGATCGGCCTGACCGGCACGGTCTTCGCCACGGCGGCGGCGGTCGCCGCGCAGTTGACGGAGAGCGCCCGGTCGGCGAAGGGCCTCACGGCGGCCGTGCTGGGCGCCGCGTTCGTCCTGCGTGCGGCGGGCGACGCGGGCCGCGCCGACGGCGGGTCGGTCCTCACCTGGCTGTCGCCGATCGGCTGGGCCGAGAACGTCCGGGCGTTCGCCGGGGACCGCTGGTGGGTGCTGCCGCTGCCGGTCGCCGCCACCCTGGTCCAGGGCCTCGCCGCGTACGCACTGGCCGGGCGCCGCGACGTCGGGATGGGATTCCTGCCCGCCCGGCCCGGCCCCGCCCGGGGGCGGATCGCCACGGCGGGCGGCCTGGCGTGGCGGCTCCAGCGCGGTTCCCTCGCCGGCTGGACGCTCGGGTTCCTCGTCGCCGGAACCGTGTTCGGCGGGATGGTCGAGGGCGCCGCGGACCTGGTCGGGGAGAACGAGCGGGCGCGGGAGGTCTTCACGCGCATGGGCGGCGCGCAGGCCCTCACCGACGCCTTCGTGTCCGCGCTGGCCGGGCTGTTCGGGATGGTCGCCGCGCTGTACGCGGTCGGGTCGGTGCTGCGGCTGCACGGCGAGGAGACCTCGCAGCGCGCCGAACCGGTGCTGGCGAACGCGGTCGGGCGGCTGCGCTGGGCCGCCGGGCACCTGGTGGTCGCGTTCGCCGGGTCCGCCCTGCTCCTCTGCGCGGCCGGGCTCGGCATGCACCTCTCGTACGGGCGGGACTTCGGCGCCGTCATGGGCGCGGTGGCCGTCCAACTGCCCGCCGTGTGGCTGCTCGGCGCGCTGGCCGTACTGCTGCACGGCGCCGTCCCGAGGGCGGCGGTCGCGGCGTGGGGCGCGGCCGGGCTGTCCGTCGCGATCGGCTGGGTCGGGCCGGCGCTGGACCTGCCGCGGGCCGTCCTCGACCTGTCGCCGTTCGGGCACCTGCCGAAGCTGCCCGGCGCCGCCATGGCGTGGCAGCCGGTGCTGGTCCTGCTCGCCGGGGCCGCGCTGCTGGTCGCGGCGGGGCTCGCGGGGCTGCGGCGCCGCGACCTCGTCACAGCGTGACCAGCAGCTCCTCCAGGCCCCGGATCACGTAGCCGGGCCGCCACCGCGGCTCCTCGACCGGGCGCAGCCCCGGCGCCCGGTCGAGGAGCGCGCCGAACGACGCGGCGAGCTCCAGCCGGGCCAGTGGCGCGCCCAGGCAGTAGTGGACGCCCGCGCCGAAGCTGACGTGCGGGTTGTCGGCGCGCGCCAGGTCCAGGCGGTCCGGGTCGTCGAACCGCGCCGGGTCCCGGTTCGCGGAGCCGAACAGCAGCGCCACCTCGGAGCCGCGCGGTACGACCACCCCACCGATCTCGATGTCGTCGAGCACCCAGCGCTCGAACATCTGCAACGGCGTGTCGTAGCGCAGCAGCTCCTCCACGGCCGTGGACAGCGGCACCTCACCGGCGCGCAGCTCCGCGAGCCGCTCGGGGTGCCGGAACAGGGTCCACCAGCCGTTGACGGTCGAGTTGACCGTCGCCTCGTGGCCCGCGTTGAGCAGCAGCACGCACGTCGACACCATCTCCTGCCCGGTCAGCCGGTCGCCCTCGTCGTGCGCGGCGATCAGCGCGGACACCAGGTCGTCGCCGGGCTCCTTCCGCCGCCGGGCGATCAACTCGCGCAGGTACGCGGAGAACTCCGTGGACGCGACCACCGCGCGACGGGCGGTCTCCTCGTCCGGGTTCAGCTCGAACATCCCGCAGATCGCCGCCGACCAGGGGCGCAGGAGGGGCCGGTCGGCCGCCGGGATGCCGAGCACCTCCGCGATCACCGCGACCGGCAGGGGCTCCGCCACCCGGGTGAGGAGGTCGCCGCCGCCGTCCGCGACGAGGCCGTCCACGAGCTCGGCGGCGAGGCGGCGCACGACCGGCTCCAGCCGCTCGACCGTGCGGGGCGTGAACGCCTTCGCCACCAGGCGGCGGATCCGCGTGTGGTCCGGTCCCTCCAGGTCGAGCAGGCCGTGCCCGTTGAGCGTGGTGAACGGCTCGTGCGCGGCGGGCGGCGGGGTGCGGCCGAACTCCTCGTGCGTGAAGCGGTGGAGGTACGTGCGGCCCAGGCGCCGGTCGCGCAGGAGGGCGGAGACGTCGGCGTGGTGCGGGACGAGGTACTGGCGGGTGGGCGCGAACCAGTGCGCCCTGCCACCGGCGCGGAGCGCCGCGTACGCCGGGTAGGGGTCGGCGACGAACCCGGGCGACCAGGGGTCGAAGGGCAACTCCATGCGGGGACGCTACACCCGCCGGTCCGCCACGGGCAGCCGCCGACGCGGGCATCGCGGCGCGGCGCGGGAGCCCGGACGGGCGGACCGGCGGCACGGGCACAGGGGCGCAGGGGCGCAGGGGCGCGGGCACGAGAGCGCGAACCAGCGGACCGGGCACGGGGGCGCGGGTCGGCAGACCGGCAGACCGGGCACAGGGGCGCGGACCGGCGAACCGGCGGCGGACCGGGTGCGGGGGTCAGCGCGGGGTCACGAGGCGGGCCTCGTAGGCGAAGACCGCGGCCTGGGTGCGGTCCCGCAGACCCAGCTTCACCAGGATCCTGCTCACGTGCGTCTTGATCGTGGACTCCGCCACCACCAGGTGCGCCGCGATCTCCGCGTTCGACAGGCCCTGCGCGATCAGCACCAGCACCTCCGTCTCCCGCTCCGTCAGGTCGCCGACCCGGGACAGCGCCGCTGCCCGCGGCGACTCCACGCGCTGGGCGAACTCGGTGATCAGCCGCTTCGTCACCGACGGCGCCAGCAGCGCCTCCCCGGCCGCCACCACCCGCACCCCGTCCGCCAGTTGCCGCGCCGACGCGTCCTTCAGTAGGAACCCGGACGCCCCGGCACGCAGCGCCTGGTACACGTACTCGTCCAGGTCGAAGGTGGTCAGCACCAGCACCTTCGCGTCGCCGTCCGCCGCGACGATCTCCCGGGTCGCGTCGATGCCGTTCATCTCCGGCATGCGGATGTCCATCAGCACCACGTCCGGCCGCAGCGCCGCGACCTGCGCGACCGCCTCGCGCCCGTTGACCGCCTCGCCGACGACCTCGATGCCCGGCATCGCGTTCAGCAGGACGGAGAAGCCCTCCCGCACCATCACCTGGTCGTCCACGACCAGCACCCTGATCGTCACGCCGCCGCCTCGTCCCTCGCCACGGGGACGAACGCCGCCACCTCGTACCCGCCGTCCTCCGTCGCGCCCGCCGTCAGCTCCCCGTCCAGCATCGCGATCCGCTCCCGCATGCCGGTGATGCCGTGCCCGGCGCCCGGCGACGGCTTGCCGAGGCCGCGCGGCGGGCCGTTCACGACGCGCAGCCCGAGTCCGCCCAGGACGTAACTGACCTCCACGCGGGCCGCCGCGCCCGGCGCGTGCCGCAGCACGTTCGACAGCGCCTCCTGCACGATGCGGTACGCGGACAGCTCCACACCCGGTGGCAGCTCCCGCACCGCGCCCGTCACCGTCTTGTCGACGGCCAGCCCGGCGTCGCGGACGTTGGCGAGCAGCCCGTCCAGGTCGGCGAGGGTCGGCTGCGGGGCGTCGGGCGCCTCGTAGTCCTCCGCGCGGACGACGCCGAGGACCCGCCGCAGCTCGGTCAGCGCGGCCACCGCGTTCTCCCGGATCGTCACGAACGCCTGCTCCAGCTCGGGCGGCGGGTTCTCCACCCGGTACGGGGCGGCCTCCGCCTGGATGGCGACGACCGACATGTGGTGGGCGACCACGTCGTGCAGCTCCCGCGCGATCGTGGTGCGCTCCTCCAGCAGGGTGCGCATCGAGCGCTCCTGCGCGGTGGCGGTCCGCTGCGCCGTGACCTCCTCCCGCGCCGCGCGCCGCACCTGCCACACGGTGACGACGAGCAGGGTGAACGCGGCGGCGAACAGCACGTTCGCCGTCCCGACGCCGCCGTAGCCGCCGCCGAGCACGCCCTCGACGAACAGGCCGTACACGCCGGTGACCGCCCACATCCACGCCGCCGCCCGGGGCCGGGTCCGGGCCGCGACGACCGTCATGACGACGACGTGCGAGAAGAACACGGTGGGCGGCCACGCCCCGTCGCCCCCGACGACGGCCGCGTACGCCGACGCGGTCAGCAGCGACGCCCAGAAGGCGGCGACGGGCCGGACCAGCGTCAGGAGCACGGCCGCCGCCGGAACGAGCGCGACGGGGAAGAACCCCGTGGTGTCGTACCCCACGGAGAAGGCCATCAGGGCGGCCGCGGCGACCAGGGCGTGCGGGGCCCACACCGCGTACCGGCGTATCCGACCCGGCAGCCGCCGGGTGACGGGGCCGTCCACGGCCATGGGAGGGAGCGGCCGGTAGGCGAGGGCGTCCTGCAGGAGGTCCTCCCGCAGGCCCCGGAGCAACTCCGCGGCGTGGTGGAACTCGGGGCTGCGGCCGCCCGGGGCGGTGCGCTGCGTCGTCTCGGTCACGACAGCCACCGTACGGGGGCGGCCTCGGCGCCGGCGTCGGACTGGAGAGGGTTCCGCGGGGTCCCTCCTGAGTACTACGGGGTCTAGGGCAGGAACGCCGCCGCGTGCTCCCGCGCCCACGCGGCGAACGTCCGCGCCGGGCGGCCCGTGACCCGCTCCACCGTGTCGACGACGGTGCGGCCCTCCACCGGGGTGTTCCCGTACACGTCCAGCAAGAAGTCGATCAGCTCCGGCGGGCGGCCCTCCGCGCGCCAGCGCGCCACCGCCTCGTCGGGGCTCAGCTCCACCAGCCGCACCTCCCGGCCCCGGGCCGCGGCTATCGCGTCGACCTTGTCCCGGAGGGTGAGGACCTGCGGGCCGGTGATCAGGTACTCCTGCCCGGCGTGCCCGTCCTCGGTGAGCGCGGCGGCGACGACCGCGCCGATGTCGGCCTCGTGGACCATGGCGCTGAGCCGGTCGACGAAGGGCTCGTGGACCTCGTCCTCCGTGCGGACGGAGTCGGCCCACTCCAGCGCGTTCGCCATGAACTCGACGGGCATGGCCACCGTCCAGGCGAGCCCGCTCGCGCGGACCGCGTCCTCCACGGGCGTGGGCCCGCCGCCGTGGAGGACGACCAGGCGCCGCACCCCGGCGGCGCGGGCCTGCTCGACGAGGGCGCGGCCGGTCTCCAGCGGGGTGTAGCCGGAGCCGTCGAAGGTGATCAGGTGCAGTCCGGTGACGCCGTCGAGGGCGCCGGACGCGGCGAGGGAGCCGGGGTCGGTGAGGTCGCCGCGCACGACCTCGACCCCGGCGGGGAGGTCCGCGGACGCGGGGTCGCGGGTGAGTGCGCGGACGGGCGCGCCGCGGCGGAGCAGTTCGGCGGTGACGTGGCGGCCGACGGTTCCGGTGGCCCCGGTTACGAGATACGTCATGGGGAGCACGTTAGGGAGCGTCGCGGTCAGCTTCGGTCCGCGAGCCGGCGCCACGACACCACGGCACCCCGGGGTGCGGTCACCCGGAGACGGCCACCGGGGACACGGTCGCCTGGGCACGGACACCGGACACGGCCCACGGGGCACGGCCGCCGGAAGCGGCCTCCGGGCATGCCCGCCTGGACACGGGCCCGGACACGGCCCCCCGGGCACGGACACCCGGGCGCGGCGTCACCAGGCGAGTTGGGCGATCTCCTCCGCGACCACCGCGCACGCGTCCGCCGCCGGGTCGATCAGCGGGAAGTGCCCCACGCCGTCCAGCACGGTCAGCCCGACCATCTCGCCCGCCCGCGCTGCCGCCTCGACGTACGCCTCGGCGACCGGCGGCGGGACGACGGTGTCCTCGCGGCCCTGCACGACGGTGGTGGCGATGCCCGTGGGCAGCAGCACGGCGGGGTCCGCCGACGCGGACCGCTCCTTGAAGGCGCCCTCGCCGCCGAGGAGCTGCGTCACGGCACCGTCGCACACGCCCAGCTCCACGGCCCGCTCGAAGTGCGCGATCGGCGCGAGCGCGACGACGCCGCGCAGCTCGGACGGTTCCGGCAGCCGCCACGGCGACCCGGCGGGCAGGACGTGCCGGGCGGCGGCCCACAGCGCGAGGTGGCCCCCGGCGGAGTGGCCGGTGACGACGGTACGGCGCGGATCGGCCTGCGGCAGGTGCGCGGCGGCCAGCGCGGGCAGCACGTCCAGCGCCGCCGCCACGTCGTCGAAGGTCTCGGGCCACCGCCCCGCCACCGGGCCGGTGCCCCGGGGCGCGGGGAGGCCGGTGCCGCGCCGGTACTCGACGCTGGCGACGGCGAAGCCGTGGCGGGCGAGGTAGTCCGCGAAGGGGGAGACGTGCCGCCGGTCGTACGGCGCCCGCCAGGCGCCGCCGTGCAGGACGACGACGAGCGGAACCCGGTCGTGCCGGTCCCGGGGCGCGTAGAAGTCCACGACCTGGTCGGGGTGTGTGCCGTACGGGGCGGTGGAGTCGGGTGCGACGGCCGGGTGGGACAGGGCCGACGCCTCCTCGGCGGCGTCGCGAGCGGCGGGGTCGGGCATGCTGCTCAACCTTTCGGTGACGGGGCCGAATTGGCCTGACCTGCGGGGACCGTATCAGGACTGACGCCCCCGCAGGCCGGCTCGTACGGCGGCGCTACCGCTCCACGCCCGCCTCCGCGTCCGCCTCCGCGCACACCTCCGCGAGCACACGGGCCGCGCGCTCGGCGTCGGCGAACCCGACGTACAGCGGGGTGAAGCCGAAACGCAGCACGTCAGGGCGGCGCAGGTCGCCGACGACACCGCGTTCGATCAGCCGCGCCATCACCGCGGGCGCGTCGGCGCAGGACAGCGCGACCTGGCTGCCGCGCTCCGCGTGGGCGGTCGGGGTGAGGGAGGTGAGCCGCCCCTCGGGGACGTACGCGCGGACGCACTCCAGGAAGAAGTCCGTCAGCGCGAGGCTCTTGGCCCGCACCTCGTGCACCGACACCCCGTCCCACACGTCGAGGGCCGCCTCCAGCGCCAGCATCGACAGGATGTCGGGCGTACCGACCCGGCCGCGCCGCGCGCCGTCCACCGCCGCGTAGCCGGGGGCCATCGCGAACGGGTCCGCGTGCGAGTTCCAGCCGGGCAGCGGGGAGTCGAAGCGCGCCTGGTGGCGCTCCGCGACGTACAGGTACGCGGGGGCGCCGGGCCCGCCGTTGAGGTACTTGTACGTGCAGCCGACGGCCAGGTCGACGCCGTTCGCGTCCAGGTCGACGGGGAGGGCGCCCGCGCTGTGGCACAGGTCCCACACCGCGAGGGCACCCGCGTCCCGCACGGCG
The DNA here is from genome assembly GCF_032423885.1 of Streptomyces tamarix. Lineage (NCBI taxonomy): Bacteria > Bacillati > Actinomycetota > Actinomycetes > Kitasatosporales > Streptomycetaceae > Streptomyces > Streptomyces tamarix. The sequence goes on from NZ_JAWCTQ010000010.1 coordinate 59,522, forward strand.
GCGGTGATGCCGGGCAGGTCGTGGAGGCGGCCGGTGCGGTAGTCGACGTGGTTGACGAGCGCGGCGGCCGTGCGCGGGCCGACCGCGGCCGGGACGTCGCCCGGCGCGACGGGCACCAGGCGGCGGCCGGTCATCCGGGCGGCGGACTCGGCGATGTACCCGTCCGTGGGGAACGTCGTCGCGTCCACGACGATCTCGTCCCGGCTGTCGTCACCGGCCAGGCGCACGGCGCCGACCAGCGCCTTGAAGACGTTCACGCTGGTCGAGTCGCCGACGACGACCTGGCCGGGTGCGGCGCCGACGAGCGGGGCGACGCGGTCGCCGATCCGCTCGGGCGCGGTCCACCAGCCGCTCTCGTCCCAGGAGCGGATGCGCATCCGCCCCCACTCGTGGGAGACGACGTGCGCCATACGGGCCGGTACGTGGCGGGGCAGCGCGCCGAGCGAGTTGCCGTCGAGGTAGACCACGCCGTCGTCGAGCGCGAACAGGTCGCGCCGTTTCGCCAGCGGGTCGGCGGCGTCCAGCGCGGCGGCCCGCGCGGCCAGGGATTCCGCGCCCGGGGACTCCGGGGCCGGAGTCCCCACGACTGGGGCCTCCGCGGCCGGGACCGGGACGCTCCGGGCCGTACCGGTCTCCTGCGTGCGCTCGGTGCTCCGGGCGCCCCGGCCGCTTCCGGTGTCCCGGCCGCCGGTGTTCTGGAGGACGTCAGACATGGCTGCGCGCCGTCCACAGCTCGGGGAACACGTTCTTGCGGGCCCGCTTCTCCAGCCAGGCGACCCCGGCGGAGCCGCCCGTACCGGTCTTGGAGCCCATCGCCCGGCGGGTGGCGACCAGGTGGTCGTTGCGCCAGCGCCACACGAGTTCGGCCACGTCGGTGAGGGCCTCGCCCAGCTCGACCAGGTCGCCGTGCCGGTCGGGGGCCGCGTACAGCTCGGCCCAGACCTCCTCGACCCGCGACGACGGCTCGTACCGCTGCGTCAGGTCCCGCTCCAGGACCTCCACCGGCACGGGCAGCCCGCGCCGGGACAGCAGCCGCAGCACCTCGTCGTACAGGCTGGGCTCCGCGAGCGCCTTCTCCAGCTCGGCGTGGACGCGGGGCGCGCCGCGGTGCGGCACCAGCATGGACGCGGACTTGTCGCCGAGCAGGAACTCCATGCGGCGGTACATCGCCGACTGGAAGCCGGAGCCCTCGCCGAGCGCGGCGCGGTACGCGTTGAACTGCGCCGGCGTGAGGCGGGCGATCGGGCTCCAGGAGGCGTTCAGCGCCTCCAGCTCGTACACCGAGCGGCGCAGGGCGGCCATCGCGTCGGGGACCCGGTCCGCGCGCAGCGCGCGGCTCGCGGTCTCCCACTCGTGGACGATGACGGTGAACCACAGCTCCATCACCTGGGTGGTCACCAGGAAGACCATCTCTCCGGGGTCGTCGGAGCGCGGGTGCTGGAGGTGGGTGAGGACGTCCGCCTGGACGTAGTCCTCGTAGGGCGTGGTGCCCGCGAAGTCCAGGTTCGGCATGTCCGAACCCGTCTCGGAGGCGGCAGGGGTGGTAGGCGAAGTAGACATCGCTGTCTCCGTCAATGCGTGCTACCGGGTAGCGGTCCGCTCCTTCCGCAGCGTGGTGGAGCCCCGGTCCCCTCGGGACCGGGCGCGATCAGCGCCGCCGGTCCCGATCGCATCATGACACGATCGGCCCCGCGATGTAACGGCCTTCCTCGCCGTACGGCCGGGCACCGGGGGCGGGCCGCGCCGGCCCTCGGCCCGTCGCGGCCTTCGGGTCCGCGACGCCCGCAGCCACCCGCTCCGGCCGGGCCCTCGACGTCCGAAGCCCGCCCGTCCCGGTGGTGAACGCGATGCCCGGAGCCCGCCCGTCCCGGCCGGAAACGCGACGCCCGAAGCACCCTCCCCGGCCGGGCTCGCCACCGGCCCGGACGCGCGGACGGCCCGGACGCGCGGACGGCGCCCGGGCCGGCGGCGGAGGGGGTCAGCCGAGGGTGTCGGCGGCCAGCGGGGAGGAGTCGCGCAGGAACGTCGAGCAGCGCTCGTACTCCTCCTGCTCGCCGATCTCCCGCGCCGCCCGCGCCAGGGCGTGCAGGGAGCGCAGGAAGCCCCGGTTCGGCTCGTGCTCCCACGGCACGGGGCCGTGGCCCTTCCAGCCGTTGCGGCGCAGCGCGTCCAGGCCCCGGTGGTAGCCGGTGCGGGCGTACGCGTACGACTCGACGACGCGGCCGCCCTCGTACGCCACGTCGGCGAGCCGCGCCCAGGCGAGCGAGGACGTCGGGTACTTCGCGGCGACCTCCTCGGGCGCGGCGCCGGACTCCAGCAGCTCCCGCGGCTCGGGCTCGTCGGGCAGGTGGGTGGGGGGCGGTCCCCCCAGCAGGTTCTCGTGAATGGCCATGGCCCCAGTCTCCTACGGCCGGCGGGTCGGACCGCCCCTCGGGTCAGGCCGCCCCGCGGGTCAGGGTGCGGACCACCGCGTCGATCCCGTGCTCGGCCTTGCTCCGCGGACAGCCCAGGTTGATCCGCACGAAACCCTTCGCGCCGTACGCCGCGCCCGGCCGTACGGCGACCTTCTCGCGCGCGACGAGCTCGTCGTTCAGCGCCTCGCCGTCCACGCCCAGCGGGCGCAGGTCCAGCCACGCCAGGTACCCGGCCTGCGGCGGCGCGTACAGGGAGCGGCCCGGGAAGGCGGCCTCCAGCCGGTCGGCGAGCAGCCGCAGGTTGCCCAGGACGTACGGGCGCAACCGGTCCAGCCAGGCCGCGCCGTGCCGGTACGCGGCGGTGTGCGCGACCAGGGAGAGGGCCGACGGCGAGTTGAGGCCCTCGCCGCGCTCCACCCGGCGGACGAACTCGGCGTGGTCGTCCGGGTTCCCGAGCACCCCGTAGGAGCCGTTCAGCGCGGGGAAGTTGAACGCCTTCGACCCGGACGTGATCACCGCCCAGCGCCCGCCCTCCGGCGCCACGGACATCCACGGCACGTGCCGGTGTCCCGCGTGGGCCAGGTCCGCGTGGATCTCGTCGCTGACGACGGCCGCGCCGTGCTCCTCGGCCAGCGCCGCGAACCCCCTCAGCTCCGCCTCGGTCCACACCCGGCCCGTCGGATTGTGCGGCGAGCACAGCAGCAGCACCCGGCTGTCGGGGCGGGCCAGCTCCCGCTCCAGGGCCGCGGTGTCCCCGACCGGGACGCCCCGCGGCTGCCGCCCGAGCCCGTCGAGCGTCTTGAGGAACCCGTCGTACGTCGGGGTGTGCACCACCACGCCGTCGCCGGGCTCCGTCCACATCCGCAGCAGTTGCGCCAACTGGTTCAGCACGGACGGCCCGAAGACCAGCGCCTCCGGATCGAGCTCCACGCCGTGACGGTGCGCGTACCAGTCCCGTACGGCCTCCGGGAAGCCGGTGTGCCGCCAGTCCGTGTAGCCGAACATCCCCCGCTCGACGCGCCGCCGGACCGCCTCCAGCACCTCGGGCGCGAGGCGGAAGTCCATGTCGGAGACGGTGAACGGCACCAGGTCCGGCTCCCCGTACAGCTCGGGCAGCACGTCCCACTGGAACGAGCCGGTGCCGCGTATCCCGACCACCGTGTCGAAGTCGTACGTCCTGTCGTGCGCCATGGGCCCCTCCTACGGAACGGGCCCGGCACCGCGCTGTGCGATGCCGGGCCCGGCCTGGTGTCGTGGTGACGCCTTACTTCAGCTTCGTACCCGCCGAACGCAGCGACTGGCACGCCTCGACGATGCGCCGGGCCATGCCCGCCTCGGCCAGCTTGCCCCAGGTGCGCGGGTCGTACGTCTTCTTCGAGCCGACCTCGCCGTCGACCTTCAGGACGCCGTCGTAGTTCTTGAACATGTGGTCCGCGACCGGACGGGTGAAGGCGTACTGCGTGTCGGTGTCGAGGTTCATCTTGACGACGCCGTTCTCCAGCGCGGTGGCGATCTCCTCCTGCGTGGAGCCGGAACCGCCGTGGAAGACGAAGTCGAACGGGTCGGCCTTGCCGAAGCGCTCGGCGACACCCTGCTGGAGGTCCTTGAGCAGCTCGGGGCGGAGCACGACGTTGCCCGGCTTGTACACGCCGTGGACGTTGCCGAAGGACGCGGCCAGCAGGTAGCGGCCCTTCTCGCCCAGGCCGAGCGCCTCGGCCGTGCGGATCGCGTCGTCGACGGTCGTGTACAGCTCGTCGTTGATCTCGTGGGTGACGCCGTCCTCCTCGCCGCCGGTCGGGGTGATCTCGACCTCAAGGATGATCTTGGCGGCGGCGGCCTGCGCGAGCAGCTCCTGGCCGATGGCCAGGTTGTCCGCGAGGGTCTCGGCGGAGCCGTCCCACATGTGGGACTGGAACAGCGGGTTCTCACCCTTGGCGACGCGCTCGGCGGAGACCGCCAGCAGCGGGCGGACGTAGCCGTCCAGCTTGTCCTTCGGGCAGTGGTCGGTGTGGAGCGCGACCGTGATGTCGTACTTCGCGGCGACGATGTGCGCGAACTCGGCCAGGGCGACCGCGCCGGTCACCATGTCCTTGTTGTGCTGTCCACCCAGGAACTCCGCGCCACCGGTCGAGATCTGGATGATGCCGTCGCTCTCGGCCTCGGCGAAGCCGCGCAGGGCGGCGTGCAGGGTCTGCGACGACGTCACGTTGATGGCCGGGTAGGCGAACTTGCCTGCCTTCGCCCGGTCGAGCATCTCGTTGTAGACCTCGGGGGTTGCGATGGGCATCTGTCCGCTCCTTGTGATCTGCGGTTGCGTGCGTTGCTGATCCCTGACCTGGGGGCGACGTCATCGTCGCACCTATCTTTCCAGACGGGCTCCGAGGCTCCACCCCCTGGACTCACCGGGCACGCGAGAGGCGTGCACCGTTTCACGTGAAACAGCGCACGCCCCAATGAAGCCGCAGGTCAGCCGAATGACCGGTCAGACGAGACCCAGCTCGTCCAGCGCGTACGCGTAGCGGTACGGCACGCCGGCCGTCTCGCTGATCTTCTCGGCGGCCCCGGTCGCGCGGTCCACGATCGTGGCGACCGCGACGACCTCGGCACCCGCCTCGCGGACCGCCTCGACAGCCGTCAGCGGGGAGCCGCCGGTGGTGGAGGTGTCCTCCACCACCAGGACGCGGCGGCCCTTGATGTCCGGGCCCTCGACGCGGCGCTGCATGCCGTGCGCCTTGGCGGCCTTGCGGACGACGAACGCGTCCAGCGTGCGGCCGCGCGCGGCGGCGGCGTGCAGCATCGACGTGGCGACCGGGTCGGCGCCCAGGGTCAGGCCGCCCACCGCGTCGTAGTCGAGGTCGGCGGTCAGATCGAGCATGACCTGACCGACGAGCGGCGCGGCGGCGCCGTCCAGCGTGATCCGGCGGAGGTCGACGTAGTAGTCGGCCTCCAGACCCGAGGAGAGGGTCACCCTGCCGTGCACCACGGCCTTGTCCTTGATCTGCTGGAGCAGATCCGCTCGTACGTCAGTCATGCCCCGAGCTTAAGCCGCGCCGGCCGGGCCCCGCGTCAGAGGCGGCGCCACGTCCAGGTCGACTCGATCTCCAGCGGCTCGATGGGCGTGACGAGCCGCGGCGCGGTGTTCAGCCCGTTCGGCGGGCCCGACTGCGGCTCCACGCACACGGCGGGCTCCTGCTCGTCGTACACGACGACCCACGGGGTGCGGCTGGTGACCTTCAGCTCCAGCCGCTCCGGCCAGGTGAGGGTGACGTCCACCCCGTCCGGCATGCCGAAGCAGTCGTCCCACGGACCGGGCCGGGGCTCGATGCGGCGGCCGGTGGGAAGGTGGTCGTCGCCGCGCTCCTCCTGCCACTCGGGCGTGAAGTCGATCTCGACCGCGCTGCCGTCGAGGACGCGGTTGAACCACGGGTGCCACCCGGCCTGTGCCGGGAACGAGTCGCCGTACGTCTCGACCCCCAGCCGCAGGGTGAGCGAGGTGTCGGTCAGCTCGAAGACCTGGGTGACCCGGCCGGAGTACGGCCACGGGTCGACCAGGTCGTAGGTGAACACCGCCTCCGCCTTGTCGGCGCGGGCCGTGTGCCAGGCGGTGTCGCGGCCGGTGCCGTGGATGGCGTGCGGCGGGGCGTTGAGCGGCAACTGGTGCCGCGTCGCACCGTTCAGGAACCGCCCCCGGTCGGTCCGCCCGCACCAGGGGACCATCGGGAAGCAGCCGTACCGCTCCCCCTGACGCAGCAGTTCGGCGCCGCCGATCCGCAGGCTCGCGATGCGGCAGCCGTTCTCCGGCGTGATGGTCAACTCGACGTCTCCGGCGGCCAGCCGGACCTCTTCGCTCATGCTCACACCGCCTGACCTTACGCGCGCCGGTGCTGCTTCCGGTGGCGCAGCGCACGGCCGACGACGACCGCCGAGACGAGCAGGAGGGCGGCGGCGGGGACGAGCCAGCGCAGCACACCGGTCCCGGGGCCCGTGTCGGGGCCGGGCACGGGCGCGTACCGGCCGCGCGGCGGGGCGTGGTCGACCTCCTCGGCGCTGCGCCCGATCATCGTCCGCCGGGCGTGCGCGGCCTCGACGGGCGGCTCGGCCTCGTCGACCGGGAAGTCGTCCACGGCGAACGGGTCCAGCGAGGACGGCGGCACGGGCGCGTCGAACACACCGGGCCGCCGCCCGCCCCCGACGGCACCGTCGTCGACCCCGTCGTCGTCCAGGTCGTCAATGCCCGCGTCGTCGACGTCGTCGAAGTCCGCGTCGTCCGCGTCATCGATGTCCGTGCCGTCGACGGCAGCGGGGTCTGCGACGGCGGCGGGGTCCGCGCCGTCGGCGGCGGTCGCCCCGGTCCCGGCGGCGGCCGTCTCACCGGAAGTGTTCGCGCCGTCGCCCGGCGCCTGGTCCGCCTCCTCCGCGAGGGCTTCGCCGAAGCGGTCCAGGAGACGGCGCGCCGTCGTCGTGAGCGTGTCGGCGGGGAGGTCCGCCAGACGGCCCTCCGCGCTCGCCGTCCCGGTGAACGCCAGGCCGGTGCCGCCCTCGGCGGGGGAGAGCCGGACGGTGAGCGCGACCTTCACACCGCCGCCCCCGCGCGCCTCCGCGCCCTCACCCGCCACGTCGTACCCGGCGTCGTTCCGCGCGGCGAGGCGCAGCGCGCCCCGGTAGGTGATGGTCTGCCCGCCGGTGCGCACCTTGAGGCGGCCCGCCAGCGGACCCGCCGACGCGTCCGCGTCCTGCTGGAACCCCGGGACGCAGCGGGCGACGCGTGCGGGGTCCGCCAGGACGGCCCGGAGGGACCGCGCGGGGACCGGAACGAACACCTCATGCTCCATGACAGTCGAGCCTACCCACGCCGGGCCGCCGCGTACCCCTGCCGCGCACGGCCCGTCGCGAAGTCAGCCGCACGGGTACGGCCGCCGCCGGCCCCTCGGAGCGAGACCGACGCTGGTCCGGGTCACCACCAGCTGCCCCTCCTGCGGGTACGCGTGCCAGGTGTACCACCCCACCCGGCCCTCGTGCCGCCGCGCCAACATGGCCGTGAACGCGTGCGGCGAGCCCGGGAACGTACCGGCCAGGCCGTGCGGGTGGTCCGCGACGAGCGCCAGCAGCTCCTGCGCGCGGCCCGCGAACGAACCCTGCGACAGCTTCTCCACGCGCGCCGCGAACTCGTACTCCCAGACGCCGATCCGCTTCGCCACGCCCAGGGGCAGCGGTGTGCTGCTGCCGGGCATGCAGGCGACCGTCTCCGAGCAGGTGGCGTCCCCCTCCTCCAGGAGCACCTGGTGGGACGCCCCGAGGAGCCTCATCTGGAGCCTGGCGCCGGACAGATCCAGGTCGAGGACGGCGAGGGCGGGCAGCGCCTCCTTCCCCAGCGTCCAGGCCAGATCGGCCGCACGCGTGTCGGTGTACGCAGTCTGAAGGGTGGTGAGCATGAGTCAGCTCCGCAAGCACGGTGACGTGACGGTGGACCGAGGGGGGTGGCGTCGTCCCGAAGACGTTCCGGGGAACTTGAGGTACCGGCTCGGATTCGCACGGGAACCGAAGGCTCGATGTACTCGTCAACGAGCGAAGCATGAACCGTCGGATGCTTACAGCGTCTTTACCCAACTCGGTTGTGAATACATCCCCTCGGGGGCCTGGGGGTTCAACTGTTCAACGCACAGCGCGCGATGAGGCGCATATGCGTGAACGAGGGCGCACCCAGCGGGAGTTCACTCCCGCTGGGTGTCCCGCCGCGGTCGGTGCGGACGTGCGGACCGGCTGCCCCGTGTCAGCCGCCTCCGCCTCCGCACCCGCCGCCGCCCCCGCCTCCCCCGTCGCAGGAGCCTCCTCCCCCGCCGCTCCCGCTGTCGCAGGACGACTCGACTCCCCCACCGCCACCGCCGGAGTCGGCCCACAGGGCCGCCCCGCCGACGCCACCGGTCGCACCGCCCCGCCGCCGCCACCGCGGCCCCGCGAGGAGCGGCCTCCCATGAGGACCGCGAACCCCACCAGGAGCATCAGTACCGCTCCGCACACCACGATCGCTCCGGTCATGTCGACTACCTCCTTCCCCCTAGGAGCCCCCGCCGCAACCACCACCGCCGCCCCCGCACGAAGAGGACGAGCCCCCGCACGAGGACGACGAGCCCCCGCACGACGAGCCGCCCCCGTCCCACCAGGCGCTGCTCCCGCTCCCGCCGCTGTCGTGCGACGAGGCGTGCCGCCGCCGGCGTCCGCGCCGCCCACCGCGCGACCCCGCGTACGCGAGGGTGGCGGTGACCCCCAAGAACACCAAGAACACCAAGAACCCCATCAGCACCACCGCGCCGATGAACAGCACACCGAATTCCATCCCGTGTCCCTCCCCCGTGTGATGTGTGCCTGGGAGATGCCCACCCCCGGGACGCGCCCAATCCGCACTTGAGGAACTCCAGAGGTTTCACCCGCCCGCGCGCGCCCTTGAGGCGGCCTCCGCTTCCCCGCAGGATGGCGCCCATGACCAGAGCACCGCTCAACCGCCGCCTCGCCGGGTTCGGTACGACGATCTTCGCCGAGATGTCCGCCCTCGCGACCGCCACCGGCTCCATCAACCTCGGGCAGGGCTTCCCCGACGCCGACGGCCCCGAGGAGATCCGCGAGGCGGCCGTCCGCGCCCTGCGCGAGGGGCGCGGCAACCAGTACCCGCCCGGCCCCGGCGTCCCCGAGCTGCGCACCGCGATCGTCGACCACCAGCGGCGGCGGTACGGCCTCGCGTACGACCCCGACACCGAGGTCCTGGTCACCGCGGGCGCGACGGAGGCGATCGCCGCGGCCCTGCTGGCGCTGGTCGAACCGGGTGACGAGGTCGTCGCCCTGGAGCCGTACTACGACTCGTACGCGGCGTGCGTCGCCATGGCGGGCGGCACGCGCGTCCCCGTCACCCTGCGCCCGGACCCGGCGGGCGGCCGGTTCGTCCTCGACCTGGACGAACTGCGCGCGGCCGTCACCGACCGCACCCGCCTCATCCTGCTCAACACCCCGCACAACCCCACCGGCACCGTCCTCACCCGCGACGAGCTGGCCGCCGTCGCCGCGCTCGCGGTCGAGCGGGACCTGCTGGTCGTCACCGACGAGGTCTACGAGCACCTGGTCTTCGACGGGGCGGAGCACGTGCCGCTCGCGACGTTCCCGGGGATGCGGGAGCGGACGGTGACCATCTCGTCCGCCGGGAAGACGTTCTCGTTCACGGGGTGGAAGGTGGGCTGGGTGACCGCGCCGCCCGCGCTGACGGCCGCCGTGCGCACCGCGAAGCAGTTCCTCACCTACGTGGCGTCGGGGCCGTTCCAGTACGCCGTCGCGGAGGCGCTGCGGCTGCCGGACTCGTACTTCGACACGCTGCGGGCGGACCTGGAGGGAAAGCGGGACGTCCTCGCGGCGGGGCTGGTGGCGGCCGGCTTCGAGGTGTACCGGCCGCGCGGCACGTACTTCGTCACCGCGGACGTCGCCGCGCTGGGCGAGAAGGACGGCGTCGCGTTCTGCCGGGCGCTGCCCGAGCGGTGCGGGGTCGTGGCCATCCCGAACGCGGTCTTCTACGACCACGTGGACGCGGGGCGGACGCTGATCCGGTTCGCGTTCTGCAAGAAGGAGGCGGTGCTGCGGGAGGCGGCGGAGCGCCTCGCCCGCCTCTGACCGGGCCGACCGGGCCGACCGGGAACGCGGCCGGGGCGGTGACCTCGTACGGTCACCGCCCCGGCCACGTCACGGCCGCGTGGCACGCGGGGCCGCTCAGCCCTCGGCACCCTCGGCGCCCTCGCCGGGCTCCAGGCCCAGCTGCTCCACGATCCACCGGTCGAACTCGATCGACGCGCGGACCCAGCTGACGGTCGACGACACGAAGTGCTCCAGGCTGACGCCCGTACCGATGAGCATCTGCGCCTCGCCGATGAGCCGAACGGTGGCGCCGCCCTGCTCGTCCTCGTGGAGGTGGCTGTACACCTTGGGCCACAGGGTGCGGCGGTTCCAGTCGTCGATGGTCTCGAGGATCTTCGTACGCTCCTCGACCGGGTGCGGGCGGTCGTAGAACGTGCGCACGGAGAAGACCTGCTGCTCCGCCTCGCCGCGGAACATGAAGTAGGTGCGGAAGTCCTCCCACGGCGCCGCGAGGTCACCCTCGTCGTCGACGACGTACTTGAGCTCCATCTGCTCGAGGAGCTGCTTCACCAGGTCCTGATCGGGGACGACGGGGCCCGCCGGTCCTGCGGCCTGAGGCTGGGGCTGCTGTCCCCCGAAATTCGGAATCGAGGACGGGTCGATGCTCACCGGGTAATTCCCTTCGTACGGATAGCCGCCATCCTCTCCCATCCCGGCCCGTCGGTGGCAAGCCCGACCGGCCGCGATCCGCTGCGAGCTGACACGGCCGCGCCCCCGCCGGGACGGGCGGGGGCGCGGACCGGGGCCGGCCCCGGCCGGGCGGGGGTCACCGAACCGGACGGGGCCGGACGGGAATCACCGGACCGGAGGGGGCCGGCCCCGGCCGGGCGTGGACCACCGGACCGGACGAGGCCGGACCGGACAAGGCCGGGCGTGGATCACCGGACCGGCGCCACCGACAGGCCGCCGTCCACGCGGTCCACGCGGACCGTGTCCCCGTCCTGGATCTCGCCGGACAGGATCTCCCGCGCCATGCGGTCCCCGATGGCCGTCTGGACCAGACGGCGCAGCGGCCGCGCCCCGTACGCCGGGTCGTTGCCCTCGTCGGCGAGCCACTCCAGGGCCGCCGGGGTGACGTCCAGCGTGAGGCGGCGCTCCGCGAGGCGGCGGGCCAGCCGGCCGGTCTGGAGCCGGGCGATGTGGGCCAGCTCGTCGCGGGTGAGCGCCGAGAAGACCACGATGTCGTCCAGCCGGTTCAGGAACTCCGGCTTGAAGGAGGCGCGGACCACCTCCAGGACCTGCTCCCGCTTCTCGGCCTCCGTCGTCGTCGGCTCCATCAGGAACTGGCTGCCCAGGTTGGACGTGAGCACCAGGATCGTGTTGCGGAAGTCGACCGTGCGGCCCTGCCCGTCCGTGAGCCGGCCGTCGTCGAGGACCTGGAGGAGGATGTCGAAGACCTCCGGGTGGGCCTTCTCCACCTCGTCCAGCAGGATCACGCTGTACGGGCGGCGGCGCACGGCCTCCGTGAGCTGGCCGCCCTCCTCGTATCCGACGTAGCCGGGGGGCGCGCCGACGAGACGGGCGACGGAGTGCTTCTCGCCGTACTCCGACATGTCGATGCGGACCATCGCCCGCTCGTCGTCGAAGAGGAAGTCCGCGAGCGCCTTGGCCAGCTCCGTCTTGCCGACGCCGGTCGGGCCGAGGAAGAGGAACGAGCCGGTCGGCCGGTCGGGGTCGGCGATGCCCGCGCGCGTACGGCGCACGGCGTCCGAGACGGCCCGGACGGCCTCCGTCTGCCCGATCAGGCGCGTGCCGAGCTCCTCCTCCATGCGGAGCAGCTTCTGCGTCTCGCCCTCCAGGAGCCGCCCGGCGGGGATGCCGGTCCAGGAGCCGACGACGTCCGCGATGTCGTCGGGGCCGACCTCCTCCTTGACCATCTTGTCCGCGCCGCCGGTCCCCGTCCTGGCGGCCTCCTGCTCGGCCTCCGTCGCCGCGGCCAGCTCCCGCTCGACGGCCGGGATCTCCCCGTACAGCAGCTTGGAGGCCGTGTCGAAGTCGCCGTCGCGCTGGGCCCGCTCGGCCTGGCCGCGCAGGTCGTCGAGGCGCTCCTTCAGCTCACCGACGCGGTTGAGGCCCTGCTTCTCCTTCTCCCAGCGGGCGGTCAGGCCGCGCAGCTCCTCCTCCTTGTCGGCGAGGTCGCGGCGCAGCTTCTCCAGGCGCTGGACGGAACCGGGGTCGGTCTCGTTCTTCAGCGCCAGCTCCTCCATGCGGAGGCGGTCGACGGCGCGCTGCAGCTCGTCGATCTCCACGGGCGACGAGTCGATCTCCATCCGGAGGCGCGACGCCGCCTCGTCGACGAGGTCGATCGCCTTGTCGGGGAGGAAGCGGGAGGTGATGTACCGGTCGGAGAGCGTCGCGGCGGCGACCAGCGCCGAGTCCGCGATCTGCACCTTGTGGTGGGCCTCGTACCGGCCCTTCAGGCCGCGCAGGATGGCGATCGTGTCCTCGACGGTCGGCTCCGCGACCAGGACCTGCTGGAAGCGGCGCTCCAGCGCCGGGTCCTTCTCGATGCGCTCGCGGTACTCGTCGAGCGTGGTCGCGCCGACCATGCGCAGCTCGCCGCGGGCCAGCATGGGCTTGAGCATGTTGCCCGCGTCCATGGCGGAGTCGCCGCCGGCGCCGGCGCCGACGACCGTGTGCAGCTCGTCGATGAAAGTGATGACCTGGCCGTCGCTCTCCTTGATCTCGGAGAGGACGCTCTTGAGGCGCTCCTCGAACTCGCCGCGGTACTTCGCCCCGGCGACCATGGCGCCCAGGTCGAGGGCGACGAGCCGCTTGTCGCGCAGCGACTCGGGGACGTCGCCCTTCACGATGCGCTGGGCGAGGCCCTCGACGACGGCGGTCTTGCCGACGCCGGGCTCGCCGATGAGGACGGGGTTGTTCTTGGTGCGCCGCGACAGGACCTGCACGACGCGGCGGATCTCCTGGTCACGGCCGATGACCGGGTCGAGCTTGCCCTCGCGGGCGGCGGCCGTGAAGTCCGTGCCGAACTTCTCCAGCGCCTTGTACTGGCCCTCCGGGTCCGGCGTGGTGACCCGGCGCGTGCCGCGGGACCTGGTGAAGGCCGCCAGCAGCTTCTTCGCGTCGGCGCCCTGCCGGGTGAGCAGCTCGCCGGCCGGCCCGCCCTTGGCGGCGACGCCGATGAGCAGGTGCTCCGTCGACAGGTACTCGTCACCGAGCTCGCGGGCGCGGGCCTGGGCGTCGGCGATGACGGCCAGCAGGTCGCGGTTGGGCTGCGGCGGGGCGACCGTCGACCCGGTGACGCTCGGGAGGCCGGCGAGGATCCGCTCGGCGCCGGAGCGCACGGCGGCCTGGTCTGCCTCGACGGCGGCGAGCAGGTCGACGAGGTTCTCGTTGTCCTGGCCGGAGAGCAGCGCCAGCAGCAGGTGCGCCGGGGTCAGGTCCGGGTGTCCGTCGGACACGGCGCGGCTGGTGGCGGCGTTGAGCGCGTCCCGGCTCTTGTTGGTCAGCTCGGCGTCCACTTGTGCTTGGTCCTCCTCGGCTGCTGGATGCGTACGTACCGGCTATGACTCAGCCAACGTCCACAAACTTGAGTCTATTCCACTCAAGGTGATGAGGGCCAGCAGTCGCCGGTAGGTTCCGACCCATGGCCATTGACCTGCGCGATCCCCACCCCTCCTACGTCAGCTTCTGGCGGGAGCGGCACATGTGCACCCTGACGACCCTCCGCCCGGACGGCACCCCGCACGTCGTGGCGGTGGGCGTGACGTACGACCCGGAGGGCGGCGAGAAGGGGATCGCGCGTGTGATCACCAACAGGAACAGCCGGAAGGTGGCCAACGTCCTGGCCGCCGGCCCCGACGGCGCGCGGGTCGCCGTGTGCCAGGTGGACGCGGGGCGGTGGGCGACCCTGGAGGGCCGCGCGGTGGTCCGCACGGAGCCGGACGCCGTCGCGGACGCCGTCGCCCGGTACGCGGAGCGGTACGGGCGCACGCCGGCGCCGAACCCGGATCGGGTCGTGATCGAGATCACCCTCACCCGGGCCATGGGGCGCGCCTAACGACCACGCGGCGCCGCGGGCGCGGTCCGCCCCCGTGCGCGCGCAGCACAGCGGCGCCATCGTGTTTCAGGTCCACGATGGCGCCGCTGTGTGGGGGAAGCACCTGAGCGATCTACAACGACGGGGGAACCGCTCAGGCGCTGCGGGGGGTGGCTGTGGTGGTCTCGGCCTCGACGAGCTGGTGGTCACGCTGGTCGAGGTTGACGAAAATCATTCCGTAGCGAATGGCGCAGCGGACGGGCTGCGGCGCGCCGCGCGGCCGACGGAGGCACCGGTAGGCGCGGATGTCCTCGTCCTCTCCGCGGGTGATGACGATCGGCTCGCCGAAGAGGGTGACCATCAACGAATCGCCACCCTGCGGCACGGCGGTGACGAGGTCGATGAAGTGCCACCCGGATCGGTAGGCGGACGCCATCTCGCGGCGGAAGCGGGAGTCGTCGGGGACGTTCATGCGACGACACCCGTCGGCGCGGAGTCGGCGCTCTCCCAGGAGGGCTCGCCGAAGGTCGACGGGGCAACCTCCCACGAGGGCTCGCGCGGGGCCGTCGGTCCGACCTCCCACGAGGGCTCACCTGCGACGACGCTGCCCGTGGACACCGTATCCCACGACGGCTCGCCGCTGAGGGCGGCGACACCGCACGCGGCCGCCGCGGCGACAGCTATGGCGCTAAGTGCACGAACCATCCTGGTCATGGACGATCTCCACCTCTTTTTGTCCTTACCTCCTCCCCCGCGCCTATGACGATGGCTCACTCCGAACGCTTCCACCAGCCGATACAGGCATCATGTTCCTGAAATACAGGACCCTGAGGGGGGTGCAGATGCCGTCGAAGGTGGACAATCCGGAAACCGGGCACAGTCATGACGAGCTGTGCGAAGCCGGAAAGCACCTGTACGCGGCCGCCCTGCGTGCCGGCCGGATAGCCCGCTCCGAGGTCGGCGCGGCGCCCTGCCTCATCGACCTCGCCCTGCTGCATCCGGATCCGGACGATCCGCAGTGGCTTCGGCCCGTCCCTCCGTCCATCGCCCTCAACCAGCTGATACACCCCATCGAGCGGGAGATCCAGCAACGACGGCAGCGGGCGCTGTCATTGGCCGATGCATTCGAGCCGTTCATGACGATCCCCGCGGCGGCCCCCAGCACGAGCGACGCGATCAACGTCCTCGAAGGACTCGCCGTCATCAACGCCGAACTCGACCGCGTGACGGACGAGTGCGCGGTCGAACTCCTCACCATCCAGCCCGGCAGCGGACGCAAACCCGAGACTGTCAAGGCCGCCCTGCGCCGGGTGGAGCCCCTCCTCGGCCGCGGTGTCCGAATGCGGACCCTCTACCAGCACACGGCCCGGCACCACTCGGCGACCATGGGGTACGTCGAGCGGATCACGCCGTACGGGCTGGAGGTGCGCACGCTGGAGGAGATCATCGACCGGCTGATCATCGTCGACCGCAAGGTCGCCTTCATCCCGGCCCGCAGCGACCGCCAGGTCGCGCTGGAGCTGCGGCACGAGGGGCTCGTGCAGTACCTCGTCGGCGTCTTCGAGCAGTTCTGGCTGCACGGCATCCCCTGGGAGGAGGAGGTCGTCGCCTACACGCCCGCCCTCAACGGGATAAGCGGCATCCAGCGCTCCATCGCCAAGCTCCTCGTCGAGGGCCACGTCGACGAGGCCATCGCCCGCCGCCTCGGCATGAACGTCCGCACCTGCCGCGCCCACATAGCCAAGCTCGCGTCCACGCTCGGCAGCGGCAGCCGCGCCCAGCTCGGCTACCTCATCGCCCGGTCCGGCATCCTCGACCAGGAGCCCGGCCAGGGGCAGGACCAGGAGCAGGTCCGCTGCCACGACTGACGGCCCCCGACCCCGGCGGCCACCCGGACCCGGCGCACCCGCCCGGCGGCCACCCGACCCCGGCGCACTCGCAGTCCCGGCACACCCCACAGCTCCGGCGCGGCATAGTTCCGGCGCGTCGTGGGCCCGGCGCGTCGCAGGCCCGGCGCGTCGTGGGCCCGGTGCGTCGTGGGCCCGGTGCGTCGTGGGCCCGGTGCGTCGTGGGCCCGGCGCACCCGCCCGACGGGCACCCGGCCCCGGCGGCCATCCGGCCCGGTGACCCGGCCGGTGGCCTTCCGACCCCGGCACGCCGCAGCCTGGGCGCGTCGCGGCCTCGGCGCGTCGCAGGCCCGGCGCACCCACCCAGCGGCCATCCGGCCCCAACGCGTCACAGCCCCGGCGCACCCGTCGCTCCAGAGCGTCGCAGCCCGGTGCACCCGGCCGCCCCGGCACTCCGGCACCCGCCACCCCGGCGCGTCGCCGCCCCGCTACGTGCCGCCCTCCGGCGTCCAGGGCGTGACCTCCACGGCGTCGGTGGTGCCCAGGTCCAGCGGCCCGTCGTGCGGGGCGACCGTCTGAGCGGCGGCCCCCCGGCCGGGCGTGACCCGCAGGTACGCGCCGTTCGTCGCCGTGACGTCCGACCGCGTCACCGTGTTCCGCCACAGGATCCCCGACCGTGCCCGCTGCCCCGGCCGCAGCACGAACGTCGAACGGGTCGCCCCGCCGTCCACCGCGTCCGTGCCGAGGCGCACGGTCACGTCGAGCTCCTCGCGCTCCGCGTCCAGTACGGCCACCTCCGGGTAGCCGCTCACCTCGAACGGCCGGCCGCCGCAGTTGTCGAGGAACACGGACAGCGCCCGCAGCCCCAGGGCGGTCTCCGTGGCCCCCAGCGTGACCCGTACGCCCGACCCCGGGCACGCGCCCGCCGAGGGCCCCGCGGGCGCGGAGAGGCCCGGTACGGGTGCCGAGGGCGGCGGGGACGCCGCGTCCGGCGCCGCCCCGCCCGCCGAACACCCCGCGGTCACCACCGTGACCACCGCCGCGGCCGTGACCACCGCGCTCCCCCTCGTACGCATCCCCGGATCATCGCACGGGAAAGGCCCCCTCCTCGGAGGGGGCCTTCCAGGTCCTGCCGGCGCTTCCGGGCGCTCGCCGCCACGGGGTACGGGAGTGCGGGACTACTCGCCGCCGCGCTTTCCGGCCGGCCGCCACACGACCAACGCACTGGTCTGCTGCACGTCCTGATAGGGCACCAGGTCCCGCCGGTACGAGGCGTGCACCTGCGCCTCGCGCTGACGCATCGCCACCGCCGCGCCCTCCAGGGCCGCGGTCAGCTCGGCCACCCGGGCCTCCAGCGCGGTGACCTGGTTCTCCAGCTCGATGATGCGCTTGATCCCGGCCAGGTTGATGCCCTCGTCCTGCGACAACTGCTGCACCTGCCGGAGCAGCTCGATGTCGCGGGCCGAGTAGCGCCGGCCCCGGCCGGCCGTACGGTCCGGGGAGACGAGCCCCAGGCGGTCGTACTGGCGCAGCGTCTGCGGGTGCAGCCCGCTGAGCTGCGCCGCCACCGAAATGACGTACACCGGGGTCTCGTCGGTCAGTTCGTACGGGTTGCGTCGGCGTGCGTCCATTGCCTCAAGCCCCCTTCGCGGCCTGGAACAGCTCCGCCCGCGGGTCCTCTCCCGCGGTAGCTTGACGGTACGTCTCCAGGGCCTCGCGCGCCTTGTCGTTCAACTCCTTCGGCACGGCGACCTCGACCGTGACCAGCAGGTCGCCACGCGTGCCGTCCTTGCGGACCGCGCCCTTGCCCCGGGCCCGCATCGTACGGCCGTTGGGCGTACCGGCGGGGATCTTCAGCGTGACCGGCGGTCCGCCGAGGGTCGGCACCCTGATCTCGCCGCCGAGCGCCGCCTCCACGAACGAGACGGGCACGGTGACGGTGAGGTTGTCGCCCTTCCGGCCGAAGACCGGGTGCGCGCCGACGTGGACGACCACGTACAGGTCGCCGGGCGGACCGCCCCGCTCGCCGGGCGCACCCTTGCCGCGCAGCCTGATCCGCTGCCCGTCGGAGACACCCGCCGGGATGCGGACCTGCATGGTGCGCGAGGACTTGGCGCGGCCACTGCCGTGGCACACCTCGCACGGGTCCTGGGCGATCAGCCCGCGGCCCTTGCAGTCCACGCACGGGTCGGTCAGCGAGAAGCCGCCGCCCGAGCCGCGCGACACCTGGCCGGTGCCGACGCACGTCGGGCAGACCCGCGGCGTGCCGTGCTTGTCGCCCGTGCCGGAACAGGCCTGACAGGGCTGCTGGCTGGACATGCGCAGCGGGACGGTGGCGCCGTCGACCGCCTCGGTGAAGCTGAGCGTCACCTCGGACTCGACGTCCTGACCGCGGCGCGGCTGCGTCCGGGTGCCCGTGGCGCCGCCCCGGTTGAACAGGCCGCCGAAGACGTCCCCGAGCCCGCCGCCGAAGCCGCCGGCGCCGCCCGCCCCGCCCTGGCCGCCGAACAGGTCGCCCAGGTCGAAGTTGAACGTGCCGCCCGCGCCACCGGGCCCGGGCCGGAAGCCGCCGTTGCCGAAGAGGGCGCGCGCCTCGTCGTACTCCTTGCGCTTCTTGGGGTCGCCGAGGACGTCGTTCGCCTCGGAGATCTCCTTGAAGCGGGCCTCCGCGGCGGTGTCGCCCTTGTTGGCGTCCGGGTGGAACTCGCGGGCGAGCTTCCGGTACGCCTTCTTGATCTCGGCTTCGGTCGCGTCCTTGGGGACGCCGAGGACCTTGTAGTAGTCCTTCTCGACGAAGTCCTTCGTACTCATCGACGTCCCTCCTCCCGGACGATCACTGCGTCAGCCCCGGGGCCGGCGGTCCTGCGACCGCCGGCCCTGTGGCTGTCAGCCCTCCTCGGGGCCACCGTTCTCCTCGTCGGCCGACTGCTCTTCCTTCGGAGCCGGCGCGGCACCCGGCTGGGGCTCGGCGACGGCGACACGTGCGGGACGGATGGTCCGCTCGCCGATCCGGTACCCCGGCTGGAGGATCGCCACGCAGGTCGTCTCGGTGACGTCCGGCGCGTACGAGTGCATCAGCGCCTCGTGCACGGTCGGGTCGAAGGGCTCGCCCTCCTTGCCGAACTGCTGGAGGCCCATCTTCGCGACGACGGTCTCCAGCGACTCGGCGACCGACTTGAAGCCGCCGACCAGCTCGCCGTGCTCCCGCGCCCGGCCGATGTCGTCGAGCACGGGCAGCAGCTCGCTCAGGAGGTTCGCGACGGCGACCTCCTTGACCGCGACCCGGTCCCGCTCGACCCGGCGGCGGTAGTTCTGGTACTCGGCCTGGAGCCGCTGGAGGTCCGCGGTGCGCTCGGCGAGCGCGGTGCGGGCCTGGTCCAGCTGGGCGGTCAGGCCGACGGACTGGTCCGTCTGGTTCGCGTCCCCGGCCGGGGCCGCCGCGCCCTCCTCGACGGGAGGGTTCTCGGCGGCCTCGACGGCGTCGTCGGAGGTGGCGCCGGAGGGGACGTCGGGCTTCTCCTCGAAGCCCGGGGTCTCCTCCGTCATGCGGCCCCACCCTTCGGCTTCTCGTCGTCGACGATCTCGGCGTCGATCACGTCGTCGTCGGCCCTGGCGCCCTCGGCGCCCGCCTGGGCACCGCCCGCCGCCTGGCCGGCCTGCGCGTCGGCGTACATGGCCTGGCCGAGCTTCTGGGAGACGGCCGCGACCTTCTCGGTGGCGGTGCGGATCTCCGCGGTGTCCTCGCCCTTCAGCTTCTCCTTGAGCTCGTTCACCGCCGCCTCGACCTCGGTCTTGATCTCGCCCGGGACCTTGTCGGCGTTGTCGGTGAGGAACTTCTCGGTCTGGTAGACGAGCTGCTCGCCCTGGTTGCGCGTCTCGGCGGCCTCGCGGCGCTTGTGGTCCTCCTCCGCGTACCGCTCGGCCTCCTCACGCATCCGGTCGACCTCGTCCTTCGGGAGCGAGGAGCCGCCGGTGACGGTCATCTTCTGCTCCTTCCCGGTGCCGAGGTCCTTGGCGGTGACGTGCATGATGCCGTTGGCGTCGATGTCGAAGGAGACCTCGATCTGCGGGACGCCGCGCGGAGCCGGCGGGAGACCGGTCAGCTCGAACATGCCGAGCTTCTTGTTGTACGCCGCGATCTCGCGCTCGCCCTGGTAGACCTGGATCTGCACGGACGGCTGGTTGTCCTCCGCCGTCGTGAAGATCTCGGAGCGCTTCGTCGGGATCGTCGTGTTGCGCTCGATCAGCTTGGTCATGATGCCGCCCTTGGTCTCGATGCCGAGGGACAGCGGGGTCACGTCGAGGAGCAGGACGTCCTTGACCTCGCCCTTGAGGACACCGGCCTGGAGCGAGGCGCCGATCGCGACGACCTCGTCCGGGTTCACGCCCTTGTTGGCCTCCTTGCCGCCGGTCAGCTCCTTGACGAGCTCGGCGACGGCCGGCATGCGGGTCGAGCCGCCGACGAGGACGACGTGGTCGATCTCGGAGAGCTGGATGCCCGCGTCCTTGATCACGTTGTGGAACGGGATCTTGCAGCGCTCCAGCAGGTCGGCGGTGAGCTGCTGGAACTGGGCGCGCGTGAGCTTCTCGTCCAGGTGCAGCGGGCCCTCGGCGGACGCCGTGATGTAGGGGAGGTTGATCGACGTCTCGGTGGACGAGGACAGCTCGATCTTCGCCTTCTCGGCGGCCTCGCGGAGGCGCTGGAGCGCCATCTTGTCCTTGGAGAGGTCCACGCCGTGGCCGCTCTGGAACTGCTTGACCAGGTAGTCGACGACGCGCTGGTCCCAGTCGTCGCCACCGAGGTGGTTGTCGCCGTTGGTGGCCTTCACCTCGACGACGCCGTCGCCGATCTCCAGCAGCGAGACGTCGAAGGTGCCGCCGCCGAGGTCGAAGACGAGGATCGTCTGGTCGTCCTTGTCGAGGCCGTACGCCAGGGCGGCGGCGGTCGGCTCGTTGACGATGCGCAGGACGTTCAGGCCCGCGATCTCGCCGGCCTCCTTGGTGGCCTGGCGCTCGGAGTCGTTGAAGTACGCCGGGACGGTGATGACCGCGTCCGTGACCTTCTCGCCCAGGTACGCCTCGGCGTCCCGCTTCAGCTTCTGCAGGATGAACGCGGAGATCTGCTGCGGGTTGAAGTTCTTCCCGTCCAGCTCGATCTTCCAGTCCGTGCCCATGTGGCGCTTGACCGAGCGGATGGTCCGGTCGACGTTGGTGACGGCCTGCCGCTTGGCGACCTCACCGACGAGGACCTCGCCGTTCTTGGCGAAGGCGACGACGGACGGCGTGGTCCTGGCGCCCTCGGCGTTGGTGATGACGGTGGGCTCGCCGCCTTCCAGAACGCTGACGACGGAGTTAGTCGTGCCCAGGTCGATGCCGACCGCACGTGCCATTTCGATTCCTCCAGCTGACTTGAGTGGAACAGACTCAAGGATGCACCACTCACCCATCGCGGTCAACAGACCTGAGTCAATCCGACTCAAGTTTTATCCCGCCCTTATGCGCAACACGCGGTGCGTCGCACCCGGCGCCGGCGACCGCCCGCCCCTATCGTTCTGCCCGTCGGGTCATTCCGCCCATAAGCAACTTCCAGCGCCTTCCACACTTTCTACGCTTCATTCGCTTCTCGGGCACATTCCGCCATCCGGGTTGTGCCACCTCAACGCCACGACGTCCCCCTCACCCCGCCATGACCCCCAGAACGGTCAGGTGTCGCGCCATGCACCCCAAGCGCATCCTGGATCTGGCCCTCGGCTGCACCCTCCTCGCCCTCGCCGCCCCCGCGCTCCTCACCGCCGCGGCCGTCCGCGCCCTCCTCCGCCCGCCCGGCGGCGTCCTCGTACGGGAAGCGGCGACCGGTCTGCACGGCCGGACGTTCACGCTGCGCACCCTGCCGATCCGCCTCCTGCGCCTCGACGCGCTGTCGCGGCTGACCCACGTCGTGGGGGGCGAGATGTCGCTCGTGGGGCCCGCGCCGCTGCCACCGGGCTCCCCCGGCGCCGACGCGGCGTGGCGGCAGCTCGTCAAGCCGGGGCTGACGGGGCTGGCGCAGGTGAAGCGGGGCTCCGAGCTCCCGTGGGACGAACCCCTGCTGCTGGACCAGCACTACGTGGAGCACCATGGGATGGGACTGGACGCGGCTTTGCTCCTCCGTACGCCCGCGGCCCTGATCAGCGCCTCGCGGCGTCGGGGGCGATGAGCGGCGGTCAGGCTCACCTGAGCGACGCAGATCACCGCGTACGCGGCTACAGTGCGGCGGAATAACTGGGTACGCTCAGCATCGAACCCATTAAGTTACCGCTTAGTAGTGCTGGATCCCCCACCTCGCAGGCCCGAGGAGCCCCCATGCAACTCGCCGCGATCATTGTGTCGCTGACCCTGACCGTGGTCGGCGTTGCGCTCTTTGCCCGAGCGATCGCGCACATCTACCGGTTCGTGAGGCTCGGCCAGCCCGTGCCGGCCGGCAGCCGCACCGACGACTGGAAGGCCCGCACGGTCACCGTGGTCCGGGAGTTCCTCGGCCACACCCGGATGAACCGCTGGGGGATCGTCGGCTTCGCGCACTGGTTCGTCGCGGTCGGCTTCCTCACCCTGCCGCCCACGCTGGCGCAGGCGTACGGGCAGCTCTTCCAGGCCGACTGGACCCTGCCCGTCATCGGCGGCTTCCTGCCGTTCGAGATGTACACCGAGCTGATCGGCCTGCTGACGGTCCTCGGCATCGCCGTCCTCATCGTGATCCGGCTGCTGAGCCTGCCGTCCCGCCCCGGCCGCAAGTCGCGCTTCACCGGCTCCAAGGCGTGGCAGGCGTACTTCGTCGAGTACGTCATCCTCACCATCGGCGTGGTCATCCTGGTCCTGCGCGGCCTGGAGGGCGCGCTGCACCACGTCGACTCGTACGACCCGGCCTACTTCGTGTCGTACCCGCTCGTCCTCGCCTTCGACGGACTGAGCACCGGCACCCTGCAGAACCTGGTCTACTTCGCCGCCATGGTGAAGATCAGCGTCTCCCTGATCTGGATGATCACGGTCTCGCTCAACACCAACATGGGCATCGCCTGGCACCGCTTCCTCGGCTTCCCCAACATCTGGTTCAAGCGCAACGCCACCGGCGAGACCGCGCTGGGCGCCCTGCTGCCGATGACGTCCGGCGGCAAGGAGATCGACTTCGAGACCGTCTTCGACGACGAGGAGGGCGCGGAGGAGACCGTCTTCGGCGTCTCCCAGGTCGAGCACTTCTCCTGGAAGGGCATCCTCGACTTCTCGACGTGCACCGAGTGCGGCCGCTGCCAGTCGCAGTGCCCGGCCTGGAACACGGGCAAGCCGCTCTCCCCGAAGCTCCTGATCATGTCGCTGCGCGACCACGCGCACGCCAAGGCGCCGTACCTGCTCGCCGGCGGCGGCAAGACCATGGAGGGCGAGGAGAAGGCGTCCGAGGAGGCCCTGAAGGACGTCCCCGCCTCCGCCCTCGCCGAGGCCGAGCGCCCGCTGATCGGCACCGCCGAGGAGAACGGCGTCATCGACCCGGACGTCCTGTGGTCCTGCACCACCTGCGGCGCCTGCGTCGAGCAGTGCCCCGTCGACATCGAGCACGTCGACCACATCGTCGACATGCGCCGCTACCAGGTGATGATCGAGTCCGCGTTCCCGTCCGAGGCGGGCACGATGCTCAAGAACCTGGAGAAGAAGGGCAACCCCTGGGGCCTGGCCAAGAAGCAGCGCGTCGAGTGGACCAAGGAGGTCGACTTCGAGGTCCCGATCGTCGGCAAGGACATCGAGGACCTGTCGGAGGTCGACTACCTGTACTGGGTCGGCTGCGCCGGCGCCCTGGAGGACCGCGCCAAGAAGACCACCAAGGCCTTCGCGGAGCTGCTGCACATGGCGGGCGTCAAGTTCGCGATCATGGGCGGTGACGAGAAGTGCACCGGTGACTCCGCCCGCCGCCTGGGCAACGAGCCGCTGTTCCAGCAGCTCGGCCAGGAGAACGTCGCGATGCTGAACATGGCGTTCGGCGAGACCCTCGACGAGGACGGCGGGGTGGACGAGTCGACGAAGAAGCCCAAGGCGTCGAAGAAGATCGTCGCGACCTGCCCGCACTGCTTCAACACGATCGCGAACGAGTACCCGCAGCTGGGCGGCGAGTTCGAGGTCATCCACCACACGCAGCTGCTCCAGCACCTCATCGACGAGGGCCGGCTCGTCCCGGTGACCCCGGTCGACGGCCTGATCACCTACCACGACCCGTGCTACCTGGGCCGGCACAACAAGGTCTACACGCCGCCGCGCGAGATCATGACCGCCGTCCCCGGCCTGCGCCAGCAGGAGATGCACCGCCACAAGGAGCGCGGCTTCTGCTGCGGCGCCGGCGGCGCGCGGATGTGGATGGAGGAGCGCATCGGCAAGCGCATCAACACCGAGCGCGTCGACGAGGCCCTGTCGCTCAACCCGGACATCGTGTCCACCGCCTGCCCGTTCTGCCTGGTCATGCTGACCGACTCGGTCAACGGCAAGAAGAACGAGGGCCAGGCCAAGGAGTCGCTCCAGGTCGTGGACGTGGCGCAGCTCCTCCTGGAGTCGGTGAGGACCCCGGCGCCCGAGGCCCCGGAGTCCGACGCGACCCCGGAGCCGGAGCCGGCCCAGTAGCACCACGCACCCGGTACCCCGGTGCCGGCCGACGGAACGGCCGGGTCCGCCCTGCGGAGGGCGGACCCGGCCGTTTTGTCGTCGGACGCGTCCCCTAGGGGATGTCACAGCTCAGCAGCAAAGAG
Organism: Streptomyces tamarix; assembly: GCF_032423885.1. Taxonomy (NCBI): domain Bacteria; kingdom Bacillati; phylum Actinomycetota; class Actinomycetes; order Kitasatosporales; family Streptomycetaceae; genus Streptomyces; species Streptomyces tamarix. The sequence continues at coordinate 84,216 of NZ_JAWCTQ010000010.1, forward strand.
GGCCCGGTGAACGGCCGCGTACGTCCGTGCGCGCGGAACCGGGTACGTTCGTAGACGTGGCTGGATTCAGGATCGGACGCGGCCGGGGCAACCGCACCCCGCGCCAACAAGGGCAGCAGCCCCCGCACCCGCGGCAGGGACCGTACGGCAACGGCAACGGCGACACGCCCGTACCGCCGTCGTACGGGGCGCCGCAGCAGTGGCCGCGGGACGGCCGCACGCACGGCGAACCGGAGTACTTCGGCGACCCCTACCAGCAGCAGGCCGCCCCGCACCCTCACCACCCCCACCACCAGCAGCCCCAGCAGCCGTACGCCCCCCACGCGCACACCGCGAACAACCCGGGCCACACCCAGGTGTTCAGCGTCCACGAGGACCCGTACGGCCCGCCGGACACCTACCGGGCGGGTGCCGCCGCCCCCTCGGGCCCGCGCCTGCCGTGGCAGCAGCTCCTGACCGGCATCGTGCTGCGCCCCGGCCCGACGTTCTGGCAGATGCGCGACCACGCGGTCTGGCTGCCGGCGCTGACGGTGACCTTCGTGTACGGCCTGCTGGCGCTGTTCGGCTTCGACAAGGCCCGCGAGGAGACGATCAACGCGACCCTGTCGGCGGCGATCCCGTCCGTCCTGGTCACCGGGGTCATGTTCGTCGTCGGCGGTCTGATCCTGGGCGCGGTGACCCACACCCTGGCCCGCCAGCTGGGCGGCACCGGGGCGTGGCAGCCGACGGTGGGCCTGTCGATGCTGATCATGTCGATGACGGACGCCCCGCGCCTGCTGTTCGCGATGTTCCTGGGCGGCGAGAACGCCCTGGTGCAGGTGATCGGCTGGCTGTCGTGGCTGGCGGCGGGCGCGCTGTTCACGTCCATGGTGAGCAAGTCCCACGACCTGCCGTGGCCGAAGGCCCTGGGCGCGTCGGCGATCCAGTTGGTGGCGCTGCTGTCGCTGATCAAGCTGGGAACGCTGTAGGAACCCGCCACGAGGAGCCGGAAAGGGCCCGGGGTCGCGAAGACCCCGGGCCCTTTCCCTTTTCCCGCTTCTCTCTTTCCTGCTTCCGCGCTTCCCGTCCCTGCGCCCCTCAGGACTCCAGGGCTTCAAGGCTCCCAGGGGCTTCAAGGCTTGGGGGCTCAGCGCCCTCAGGCGTCGAGGACCTGCCCGGAACGCCGGACGACGGGCTTCTCGACGCTCCAGGGGAAGTTGATCCAGTCGTCGGTGCGCTTCCAGACGTACTCGCACTTCACGAGGGAGTGGGACTTCTCGTAGATGACGGCGGACCGGACCTCGGCGACGTGGTCGAGGCAGAAGTCGTGGACGAGCTTCAGGGTCTTCCCGGTGTCGGCGACGTCGTCGGCGATCAGGACCTTCTTGTTGCTGAAGTCGATCGCGTTCGGGACGGGCGCGAGCATCACCGGCATTTCCAAAGTGGTGCCGACACCCGTGTAGAACTCCACGTTCACGAGGTGGATGTTCTTGCAGTCGAGCGCGTAGGCGAGCCCGCCGGCCACGAAGACACCGCCGCGGGCGATGGAGAGCACGACATCCGGCTCGTAGCCGTCGTCCGCGACGGTCTGGGCGAGCTCGCGCACCGCGCGCCCGAACCCTTCGTACGTGAGGTTCTCCCGTACAGAACTCATGCTCACACCTGCGTCCGATGGAAGTTCTGGAAGGACCGCGAGGCCGTGGGCCCGCGCTGCCCCTGGTACCGGGACCCGTACCGATCGCTGCCGTACGGGAACTCGGCCGGCGAGCTGAGCCGGAACATGCACAGCTGGCCGATCTTCATCCCCGGCCACAGCTTGATCGGCAGGGTCGCGAGGTTCGACAGTTCCAGGGTCACATGTCCGGAGAACCCGGGGTCGATGAAACCCGCGGTCGAATGCGTGACGAGGCCGAGCCGCCCGAGGGAGCTCTTGCCCTCCAGCCGGGAGGCGATGTCCTCGGGCAGGGAGATGACCTCGTACGTCGAGGCGAGCACGAACTCGCCGGGGTGGAGGATGAACGCCTCGTCCCCGTCCGGCTCCACCAGCCGGGTGAGATCGGCCTGCTCCACGGCGGGGTCGATGTGGGGGTAGCGGTGGTTCTCGAACACCCGGAAGTAGCGGTCGAGCCGCACGTCGATGCTCGAGGGCTGCACCATGGATTCGTCGTACGGATCGATCCGCACCCGTCCGGATTCGATCTCGGCCCGGATGTCCTTGTCTGAGAGAAGCACGCCCCGAGGATACGCAGAGCGCGCGGGCCCGCCCCAATCGGACGGCCCCCGCGCGCCTCCCCACCAGGAACGACGGGACGGTACGGGCTACGGGCCGCTAGGCCCGCCCGGCCGCCCCCGCAGGCACGGGAACGGCGTTCCGCAGCCGCGCGCACCGGGGACAGCGAATGAGCCGCCCGGGCCCGATCCGGCCGGCACCGAGGTTCTGCATCGGGAACGTCGCGGTACTGAACACGTGCCCTTCGGCACACCGGACGACGGTTCGCTCCATGGTGTCCATCAAGCCCTTTCCCAACAAGCGGTGGACGAGACAGCCACATTAGGGGATCAACAGGACACCACTCCAGGCGGCACTCCGCCCCCCACCTTATGCCCCAACTCCCCACCCGAAACCGCCGGATCACCCCGCCCGACACACGAGAAACCCCCGGCGCGACACACCAGGGGCTGCAGATGAGGTACAGTGAGCGACGATGCGGCCCGGTCCTCCGGCCGCCGCGCGGGTGTAGTTTAATGGTAGAACATGAGCTTCCCAAGCTCAGAGCGCGGGTTCGATTCCCGTCACCCGCTCCATGCAGAAGGCCCAGGTCGATGACCCGGGCCTTATCTGTTGTCTGGACCAGCTCAGGAGTCCTGTGCCAGATCCGTGCCAGATGTTGTGGCATTCACTGCATCACGCCGGGCCTGGACCAGGCGGTCAAGGCCAGCAGCCACTTCCCTTTGTCGCTCCAGGTCCGAGTGCTGGTAGATCAGCGCGGCCCGCTCGGTCGACTGGCCAGCGCGGACCATCGTGTCCTTGAGCGTCGCACCCGAGCGGGTCGTGAGGGTGTGCCCGGTGTGACGAAGATCGTAAAAGCGGAAGTCGTCCGGCAGTCCGACGAGGGACCGGGCCCGCCGCCACTTCCGTCCGAAGCTGGACCGGCGGAACGGTGCCCCCTTCTCCCCCACGAACAGCAGCCCGTCCGGGCCCTCCTCGGCGTACCAGTCGAGATGTCGCTGAAGCTCGGTTCGGAGAAAGGCCGGCAGGACGACGAGCCGCTTCCCCGCCTGTGACTTGGTCGGCCCCTCCGCCCGCTTGCCGGTGTTCAGCTCGGGTGCGGCCTGGCGCACGCGAAGGACCATGCTGTCGAGGTCGACGTCCTTGCGGCGCAGCTCGGCCTGTTCCTCCGGACGGAGAGGGCCGTACGCGGCCAGGTAGACCATCAGCCGCCAGCGAAGGCCGATGGCGCCAGCCAGCTCGTCCACCTGATCGACGGTGGCGATCTGACGTTCGGCGGCCATCTCCTTGCCCGCTCCCCGGATGCGACAGGGATTGCGACGGATCAGTTCGTCGTCGACGGCGGTCTCCATGATGGCCTTGAGGAGCCGGTAGGACTTGGCGACAGTCGTGGGCGCGCCGGTGGTGCGAAGCCGCTCGGTGCGCCAAGTTCGGACGCGCGGCGCGGTGATCTGGTCGAGGTCCAGGTCCTCAAAGGTGGGCAGGATGTGCAGCCGCAGAAGTCGGCGGTACAACTCATCCGTCGTGGCCGCGAGTCCCCGTTCATCGACCCACTGCAGTGCGTACTCAGTGAAGTTCACGGCACCCGCGTCCGGGTCCTGCCAGTCTCCACGCCGGATCTCGGTCTGTTTCTCGGCCAGCCAGTCGTCAGCGTCGCGGGCCGTCGCGAACGTGTCGGGAGCAGGGCGGAGGATGCCATCCGGCCCTGGGTAGCGCGCCTGGTAACGCCCGGAGGGCAGCTTCCGCACCGACCCAAACGTCCGGCGTCGTCCCTTCTTGTTGGCCATCAGACAGCCCTCCCGTACCGGCTACGGCGACGGCTCACCGGCTCCACGGTGTTGGCGTCGATGTAGGCCCGCACCGCGCTCTCCGGGATGCGCACATGACGGCCGACCTTCACGTACCGGATGCGGCGCTCAGCGACGAGACGCCGAGGAAAGCGGACGGTCGTGCCGAGCACTTCGGCAACCTGGTCGACGCTGAGGTACCGCTCATTCATATGTCAGCTCCCCTTCCAGGTCGTGGAGTGCGGCGCGGATCTCGCGGGCGGCTTCGCGGTTGTGCTGGATGTCGCGACGGATGTTGGCGGCGAGCCAGGATTCGCCGGGGGTGTGGCCATGGCCGGCATAGGCCCAGTGAGCGAGGACGAGGGTGGAGTGCTCGGGGTCGTCGTCGGGGTCGGGCAGGCCGAGGGCGGCGCGTTGTTCGGCGGCGCGGTAGTCGGCGCGTGCCTGGCGCAGGGCGGACAGGGTGGTGGAGTAGCGGCGGGATTTGGTGGAGAAGTGGCCGCGGAAGCCGAGCATGTGGGCCCAGTCGCGCAGCTTGCGGTCGGGGTAGAGCGGGTGGAGATCGAGACAGGCTTCGATCAGGCGCCGGGGGTGGTCGGGCACGCCGAGCAGGTCGAGGGCTTCTTTGTTGCCGATGCGGCGGTCGACGGTGCCGGTGGTCTCGGCGGCCTTGGTGGCGTACTTGGCGACGTAGGAGGCGACGGCCTGTTCGGTGATGTCCTCGCCGTTGCCGAAGGCGCCGATGGGCTGGACGTCGAGTTGAGTGCCCCACCGCAGCGTCCGGGCGGGGTGGTCCCCGGCGGCCGGAACGTCGACCTGGACGCGGGCGGCGGCGGCCCGGATGGCGTCGGTGAGCAGGTCTAGGGTGGCCCAGGCGGGCGGGGGTGTGTCAGGCCCGTCCGGACCGTCGAAGCGGATGACCGCGTGGAAGTGGACGGCGCCGCGCTTTTGGTACTCGGCCACCTTGCCGAAGGACAGGCGGGAGGCTTCGCGGGCGGCTTTCTGGGTGAGTCCGGCGCGGCGGGCGATCTCGCGGCGGAGGTAGATCGTGAAGTAGCGCCACAGCTCGGAAGCGTGGTTGTTCCACAGCACCGCGCCCGCGTAGTCGTACGTCGCCGGGTCCAGGGCCGTACCCAGCTCGGAGGCGTCCTCGGCGTGGCGGGTGCCGCAGGCGCAGGGCCGGTTTCCGGGCCGGTTGTGGACCGGGCCGAAGGAGGGGGCGGTGAGGGTGGTGAAGACGCGGGGGTGGTCGCGCACGGTGTCGGGGGTGCCCTTGGCGGGGTCTCCGACGAGTCCGGCGCGGATGAGGTGGTAGGTGTCCCCGGCGTAGGTCCAGGCGCAGGCCGGGCAGCGCGAGGCGCGGCGGTTGCCGCAGGCGACCCGCAGGACCCCGCCAGGCTCGGTGTCGGTGGCGTAGGCGTGGAGCACGGTCTTGGTGGCCGGGTCGAGGAGCTTGGTGCCGCCGGTCAACCGGATGGGAGCGGCGCAGCCGCCGGTGCGGCGGAGTTGGTCTTGGAGGCGGTCGAAGCCGGGGGACCCGGCCAGCCGGAGCACATCGCTCAGGGTGGCCAGGTCCAGGCCCGCCCGGAGGGCGGCGTCACTCACGCGTCGTCCTCCTGCGAAGCGTGGGCATCGAGCCACTGTTCGGCGCAGACCTTGTGGACGGGCTTGCCGTGGTCGGAGCGCAGCGGGGTGGGCCGGGTGCAGAGCACGCACGGCTTGTCACCGGAGTGGTCGTAGTGGTCGGCGGAGCGCCAGTTCAGCAGGGCCATGGGTCACTTCCCGACGCGGACGCGGGCGGCGGGGGTGGTGTGGCCGGTGCCCTGGCAGGTGGGGCAGGTGACACGGAGGGTGGCGCGGGAACCATCGACGTGGCGGGCGCCGGTGGTGATCGTGGCGGTGGCGAAGCCGTCACAATCGCGACACACGGGCGCGGTCGGGGTGCGCTGGGGCATGATGGGGTCTCCCTTTCGGGTCCGTTGGATCTGGAATGGGGTTCAGGCGCCCGGGGCGGCGGAAGTTTGGCGACCGAGGCCGCCCCGGGGGCCGCTTAGTGCGAGGAGTCTTCGGGCAGGACGACCCATTCACTGGACCAGTCGGCGTCTCCGAGACCGGTGGGGGTCCACCCGCTGGTGGGGGATCCGGTCTTGATGAAGCCGAAGGCGATCCGGGCCGTCGTTCCCGGGATCCGGGTCACGGCGGCGCACTGGAAGTAGCGCCACTGTTCGGGCGCCTTATAGCCATCGGGGCGCCAGAGGTAGGTCTTGCCTGCGGTGAAGAAGGCCACGTCAGTGCTTCCTTTCCTGGTTGATCAGGGACTTGATGACGACCGCGCACACGGCTACGGACACGGCGGTGACGGCGGCAGCGAGGAGCATGGAGACCAGGACGGCGCCGACGACGAGGACGATGGCGGTTCCCCCGGCGGCGACGCCGACGAGGGCCCCGGGCGTGAGCTGGACGGTGGCCCGGGACGGGCCGGGAGCCTGCGGCAGGGGCGTGAAGGCCGGGGCCGGGACGACCGGGGCCGTGTCGTTGACCGGCTGCGGTGCCGCGGGCGGTGCGGTGGCGGTGTCGGGGTGCGGGTACTTCGGGGTGAACACGAGGGGTGTCTCCTCTCAGGCGTTGCAGCGGTGGGTGCGGGCGGCGAGTTCGGCGGCGGGCCGGGTGTGGTAGTCGGCGGAGAAGTCGCAGCCGGGGGCGGTGCACACGGCGGTGTGCTTGGTCCGGCCACGGCCGTCGTAGTGGCTGCCGACCCGGACCGGGCCGATGCGGATCACGTCGTAGAAGCGGTTCGGACGCGTCATGGGGCTTTCCTCTTTCCTGATCAGGCGAGTTGGGCGGCGATGGAGTCGGCCAGCGGGGCGGGGACGCCGAGGCGGGCACGCAGCGTGCCGGGGTCGATGGGCGCCCCAGTCTGGGCGCGGTGGGCGTCAGCGACCTTGCGGGCGTGGTCGAGGAGCGCGGGCGGGACCGGCACGGAAGGCGTTGCCACGGGCGCGGGGGCGGGTAGTTCCGGCACGGGGTCCGGGGTGTGCTCGACCGTGACCGGCTCCGGGTCCGGTTCGGGGGTCCGTTCGAGGGTGATCGGCTCCGGGGCCGACTCCGGGACAATGCGGTCCGGTTCGGAGGCCGGGGCCGGTGGGGCGGTCGGTTCGTCGTTGGTGTGCGTGGGGGCGTGGACGAGGAGGGTGCCGCCGAGGAAGGCCAGCGCGGGCCATCCAGCGACGAGGATGCGCAGCCAGGCCGGGACGGCGTCCAGGTCGAGGAGCCCGGCGGTGGCGACGTTCGCGCCGAGCGAGGCCGCGAGGGCGATCACGAACCAGACCCAGGCGGCGCGGTTGTCGGCGTGCTTGCGCATCCGGCGCCAGGCCGCCACCAACAGCAGGTCGACACTGACCGGGTAGGCCCACGCCTTCCACCCGTCCTGACCCGCAGCTTCAGCCAGGTCGTGCAGGTGCGCAAAGGACAGCGCACCAGCGATGACGGCCTGGACAAGCACGGCGTCGACGCGAAGGGAGCGAAGCACGAGGCGCCTCCTTTCTGGTCAGGCGGTGCCGGTGCCGAAGCAGTCCGGGCACAACGCGGACTGGGTGGCGCCGATCTCCCGGCGCTTGCGCCCGACCCGGACGGCGGTCGTGGTCTCACCGGTCCCCGCGCAGGTGCCGCACGGCGGCGAGACCGGGGCGGGCTTCTTGGGCGGGCGGCGGCGCGGGGCCGGGGGCTTCTTCGTGGTGGCCATGACGGTTCCCTTCGGTTTTGGGCATGGGCGGGGTAGGGACCTGGCGCGGATGCGGTCGCGCCGACCGTCGAACAGGGGGGATTACTCGGTGAGGGACACCGGCTTGACCAGCGGCGCGGCGTCGGCCGCCGGTGCGGCGGGGATGATCGGCCGGAACGGTTCCAGGGCCGGGATGCGCGGGGTCAGGTGCGCGTACTGGCGGCAGATGGCGACGGCTTCGGCCGGCGTCATCGCGGGGGTGCGGATGCGGGACCAGCGGCCGGAGGAGTCACCGGCGACCGCGACGCCGGGGCGGTCCGGCGGGATCGTCGTGACGGCGAAGACGGCGTCCGGGGCGATGTCGCCCAAGCCCATCTCGGCGGTCTGCTTGTCGTTGACGCGGTGCACGGTGCGGCCGGTGAGCTGGGCGCGGAGCATGGTGGCGCCCTTGCCCAGTTCGGAGCCGAAGCGCTGGCCGCACACCTCCAGGTAGATGCCGACCGCGCGGGCCATCTGCGCGAGGCGGATCATCTGCATGACCATGCGGTCCCGCCGCTCCTCATCCTTCTTCACCGCCGTGAGGAACAGCTCCGCGACCTCGTCCACCAAGACCACCAGCGGCACCGGGCGGACCCGTGCGGGCAGGTCCCACATGTCGGCCACCCCGTGCTGGCTCAGCAGGTCGAAGCGGTCCTCCATCTCGCCCACCAAGGCGTTCAGCAGGCCGGACGCCTCATCGGGGGTGACAGCGAAGGCGGAGAGGCGGGGTGCGTAGCCGCGCTGTTCGACACCGCGCTTGCAGTCGATCCCCACCAGCGCCACGTTCAACCGGGCGAGCCCGGCGATGAGGTTGCGCTGATACATCGACTTGCCCGACTGGTTCGCCCCCAGGGTCAGCGCGTGCGGGATCTTGCGGTAGTCCCGCACGAACGCCGTACCGTCCTCCCGCAGCGCCACGGGAACCACCAGCGGCCCGGCGGCGAGGTCACGGGGCAGGCGGCGCGGCATCCTCACCCGCCGCAGCACGTCATAGCCGGTCATCCGCAGCTCGATGAAACCGGGCTTCGTCTCGGTGACGTGCACGGAGTGAACGCCCCAGGCGTGCCGCAGCCGCTCCGAGGCAGCAGCCACGTCGGCGGGTTCCAGACCGGCGGGAAGGCGCAGGGTCACGTTCATGCCGGTGGACGAACCACGCACCCGCCGCACCTGGGGCGGGACCGGCTGAACATCCGGGCGCCGGGCCACGTTGCGGACCATGAACGCCCGCAGACGCGACGGCTGAACCGTCAAGCCACACACGTCCATCGTCGAGCGGTACGTCACCGCGAACCGCACCCGGGCCACCGGCAGACCCACCAGCGACCAGAACACCCGAGGCGCCCGCGCCCTCGCGTAGCCCAGAGCGCCACCGGCACCGGCCAGGGGGAGGCCGATCTCCCATAACGTCGACAGGTCCGTCATGGTCAGGCACCCATCGGCGTCACGGCGACTGCGCGGAACGAGATCCCGTGACGGGTCTGCCCGTTGAACGTGTTCTCCCAGTCCCGCGCCTTGAGGCCGATCACCGTCACCGGCGTCCCCGGCTTCAGACCCTCGGGGAGACCGGTCTCCGGGACGGTCACCTGGTACAGGTTCCCCTCACCCTCATCCGAGATCAGCAGACCCACCGTGGACAGGTTGGCACCGGACTCCCGGTCCACCGCCCGCTCACCGGTCTGCTTGCTCACCAACTTCGGCACGGGGGCCGTGGCCACGAACACCACAGCGGTCGACGTGTCCACCTTGAACGACGGCATGGTCTCTCCTTCGAGATGGCAGGAAGGGCCTAGATGACCAACTTGGCTATCCCTGTTGGTCACATCTCGAAGTTAGAAGAGATGGCTAGCCATGTCAACAACATGACTGCCATGACTGTCTTGCTTGAAGCGACTCGCCTACCATCAACCTCATGACCTTTGTCCCCGAGCCCCTCGATCCAGACGACGACCGAGCGCCCTACGAGCAGGTGGCCAGCAGTCTTGGAGCCGCCATCCGGACCCGTCGACTGGCCCCTGGCGAGAAGCTCCCGTCCCACAAGGAGCTGACGGAGCTGTACGGCTTCGCGCGGGCGACGATCCAGCGCGCGTTGCGGGATCTCGAAGATGAGGGACTCGTGGTCTCCCGCAAAGGCAGCGGGGTCTACGTTCGCAACCGGACGGAGAGGCCGGCGGGACTACGGCCCTACGTCGAGCAGGCTTTCGCGAAGGACCACGTCACCATCGACTTCGCTGGGTTCTCCAGCGAGACCCTGCACGGTGCACTGCAAGAACCACTCGACAAGATCCGCATCGGCAGACTGACCCCGTCGAGCATCACCATGCGGATACTCGTCCCGGACATGTCGGTACCGCAGGCCGCCCCGGTACGGATGGCGGACGGGGCGGACGACAAGCGGCTGCGAGACCGCATGCACGACATCATGGTCGGCTACACCCGCAGCATCCGGGATGCGATCACCGAGTTGGAGCACCTGGGGTTGGTTGCCGAGACCCGGATCAACGTCCGTGTCCACAGCGGCACGCAGTTCTTCAAGCTGTACGTGATCAACGGCGAGGACGCGTTCTTCGGGTACTACCCGATCCGCCCCAACAAGGTCGTCGCGCAAGGTGAGACGATCGAGATCTACGACCTCGTGGGCAAGGACACGACGCTCTTCCACCACTCGATCAACGATGGCGAGTCCTCCAGCGGGGCCCAGCAGGTCCAGCAGGCCGGCATGTGGTTCAACAGCGTCTGGGAGACGATCGGAAGGGACTTCGACCTTGACGCACGATGACCGACTCCCGGAGATCCTGGCCAACGCGGGCGTGATCTTCTTCGACTTCGACGGGCCCGTGTGCGACGTGTTCGCCGGGCTCCCCGCTCCCGAAGTCGCCAAGCAGCTCACCACGCTCTTGGCCACCAAGGACGCAGCCGCGGGCGCGAAGGCCGCCGAGACCGATGACCCGATCGAGGTCCTGCGCATCGCGCATGAGGCCGATGCAAAGTTGGGCCAGGAGGTGGAGGCGGCTTTGACGGCGGCGGAGGTGGAAGCCGTCGCGGTGGCCGGCCCGCCGACGCCGGGAGCAGCGGAAGCCCTCCAAGCCGTGAACTCCTCGGGGCGGGCGGTGGCGGTGGTGAGCAACAACTCCGCCGAGTGCGTCCAGCGCTTCCTGGAGTCACACGGGCTGGAGGGGTACGTCGCGCGGATCGTCGGCCGACCGGCCGGGCAGCCCCACCTGATGAAGCCCAATCCGTTCTCGCTCATCACAGCGGCCGAGCAGATGCACATGGACGTCACGAACTGCACCCTGATCGGTGACTCGCTCACAGACATCCAGGCCGCCCACGCAACCGGGACAACAGCCATCGGCTACGCCAACAAGCCCCATAAGGCCGACCTCTTCGCGGAAGCGCAAGCCGACGCCATCACGGACGACATGCACGCCATCGCCAACGCACTCACCACCGCGTAGCCGAGGACCAGCGGAGACCTGTTACAGATTTCTCTACCTCATCAAGCCCCGGCTGCGCTCCGCTTCGCCGGGCGCGCTTCCCGGCTCCGCCGCGGGCGCCGCTCCTGCCTTCGGCCCGCTCCGCCCGCGCTGCGCCGACGCGCGCCCACGTATGGGTAGGGCCCGGCAGCCATGAGTCGAGCACCGTTCGCACGGTCGCGGTCAGAGCCTGATGCCTCCGGCGGGGGATCGGCCGGCACCGGGATGGCGGGGCGCTGTTCCCGACCGCGGGTCCGTAGGGGCGTGCGCAGGGGGCTTCCATCCCGTCCGCCGTCGACCCAGGCGGAGCCGAGCAGACACGGCACCGGGCGTCCAGGTCGTTCGTCCAGTTGGGCGCTCCACCTGGACGCCCGGCACCGCGCCCGCTCCACGGTGTGTGGGTCGACGGCGGACGGGATGGAAGCCGGGGAGAGTGGTGGGTTGAGGGGAGAGGTAGGGGTGCAGTTTGAGGGGGAGAGTGCCGCCCCCCGCGAGAAGTTGGCAGCGGCAAGTGTGGCGATCCCCTAGACAAGGTGATCTCTAGAGCCGGTATATTTTCCGGCATGAATTCCTACCCGTCATCCCAAGAGGTCTTGTCAGGCTTAGGTGAGAAGGTCACTCACAGTCTGGCTCGATCAGTGAAGCTTGCAGCAGATGACCTCCGCACCTACCGCAGTTGGAACCCCACGTGGGTGGCAGAGGCTAGCGAGCGCGGTCTGGCTAATTGGATCCATGATCGCTTGTGGGCTCACCTCACGGTGCTACTCGACGGGCACCCCGGCGTAACTCTGAGTGATGGGGAACCCACCCGCGAAGTCGTCGTGGGGGTCAGCTATCGTCTGCGAGTCAAGCGGCATCGCGAGGATGGACAGGTCAGCAGCTACGCGACTCAGACCGCCCTGGAGTTCTTCGCACAGGGTGTGAAGGACACGTTCCCGGGAATGGAAGAGGTCCGTCTCGTCGCCGGGTACGAGTGGGAAGCTGACTCACGCGAGATCGGTGAAGCCGTGCTGTCGCTACGCGACGGCCAGGACAATGTGGTCTGGCTGGTGCCTCTGCCCGATGTCGGTCAAGCTGGAGGCACGATTCAGCCGGTCCGTCCTACGGCACCCGAGCCCTCGCTCCCGTCGATCAACGTGCCTATGCCTGGGAAGCGCGAAGCAACGGAGGATGGGTCGAAATGAGCAGTCTCGGCGAAGCGATCACCACAGCTCGCCGGGCCCTTGGTTTCACCCAGGAAGAGTTGGCAGAGGCCGCTGGGGTGACCCAAGCGGCCCTGTCCCGCTATGAGAATGATCTACGCGAGCCTGAGAATGAAGCTCTTGCCCGGCTTGCAGATGCTTTGGGCGTAACTGTCACTTTCCTTAGGAGCGCTAGCTCCGTCCGCGGAGCGATGGCCGTAGACGCCCACATGCGAAAGCGAGCAACTGCGAAGGCCACCACGTGGCGCCAGCTGGAAGCCCGACTGAACATGTACCGGATGCACGTCCGCCACTTGATGGAGGAAGTGTCGCTCCGAGCGCAGCAGCGCATCCCAACGTTCGACCCCATCGACACAGATGCCGCAGACGCTGCACGTATGGTTCGGATGCAATGGCGCATGCCCATCGGCCCCGTGCGGTCCTTGGTCCGTTGGGTAGAGGCGGCCGGGTGCATCGTTCTAGCTGAGGACTTCGGGACGACCCGCGTGGATGGGCTCTCGCAGTGGGTGGATGACTACCCCGTCGTGATGATCAACGTAGCGGCACCTGTTGACCGAGTCCGCCTCACTGTTGCCCATGAGCTTGGGCATCTATGTCTGCACTCCTTCGAGCCCACTCTGACCATGGAAGAGGAAGCCACTCGATTCGCGGCAGAGTTCCTGATGCCGGAAGAGGTCATCCGCCCCCAGCTAAGGAACCTCACACTGGGCCGGTTGCATGACCTCAAGCGGGAGTGGGGCACATCAATGCAAGCCATAATCGAACGTGCGTACGATTTGCAGGTAATCACGTCAGTGAAACGCGCAAATCTGTATAAGTCGCTAAGCAACCGTGGTTGGCGGACACGAGAACCCTTGAGCGATGAGCTTCCCCCGGAGACCCCTGTACTGGCTCAGTCCATCGGTGAAGCTATGGCTGACAAGGGGCTCAACCATGAGGAGATTGCCCAGATGGCTGGCTTCTCGGATGCAGACCGGAACACACTCTTTGTCGCACCGATGCGCCGCTTGCGCGCAGTCTGAGCTCAGTGGTCATGTCGCCCCTGAAAGCTGACTCCGTCAGGCGCGAACATCAGGGGTCGGCGCCAAACGACAGTAGCCGACCAGCCGAGGCTCGGCGCACAAGGCAGCCGTGGCCGATCCGTGCCCGAAGGAGCGGTACACCACGGTCAACAGCGGGTGCTAGGTGGAGCCCAGAGGCGCCTTCCTAGCACCCGTTAGTGCAGGTCACGACACGTTCTCGGGTGGAAAATGCAGTGATTCCCAAGCTCAGAGCGCGGGTTCGATTCCCGTCACCCGCTCCATGACGAAGGCCCTGGTCAGCGACCAGGGCCTTGTTTGTTGTCTGGACCAGGTCACTGGTCCCGTGCCCGTTGCGTGCCCGATGCCTTCTCGCGCTCGCGCTGCACGAGCCTGTCGAGCCCGGCGGCGACCTCCCTCTGCCGCTCGTGGTCGGAGTGCTGGTAGATCAGCGCGGCCTTCTCGGTGGACTGGCCCGCGCGAACCATCGTGTCCTTGAGCGTGGCGCCCGAACGGGTCGCCAGGGTGTGCCCGGTGTGACGAAGATCGTAGAACCGGAAGTTCTCCGGCAGCCCGACAGCGGCCCGGGCCTTCCGCCACTTCCTCCCGAAGGTGGAGCACCGGAACGGCTTGCCTCTCTCCCCCACGAACAGCAGCCCGTCCGGCTCCTTCTCCGCGTACCAGTCCAGGTGTCGGCGCAGGTCCGTCGCCATGAAGGCCGGGAGGACCATGAAGCGCCGCCCCGCCTCCGACTTGGTGTCGCCCTCGACACGGCGGCCGGTGGTCAACTCCGGCTCCGCCCGGCGGACCCACACGCCAGGGGTGTCCAGGCCGACGTCCGGTCGCCGCATGGCTGCCTGTTCCTCGGGGCGGGCCGGACCGTACGCGGCGAGGTAGACCATCAACCGCCAGCGCGGACCCATGGCGTCAGCGACTGCGTCGACCTGGGCCACGGTCGCCACGGGGCGTTCGGGGGCCGACTCCTTGCCCGCGCCCTTGATGCGGCAGGGGTTGCGGCGGATGGCCTCGTCATCGACGGCCGTCTGGAGGATGGCCTTCAGGAGCCGGTACGACTTGGCGACGGTGGTCGCGCCAGTCGCCTTGCGCCGCTCAGCCCGCCAGGCACGGACGGCGGGCGGACTGATCTCATCGAGGTCCAAACCGCCGAAGGTGGGCAGGATGTGCAGCCGCAGCAACCGCCGGTACAGCTCGTCGGTGGTCGCGGCCAGGTCCCGCTCGTCGACCCACTGCGTGGCGTACTTCTCGAAGTTGATCGCACCCGCGTCCGGGTCGGTCCAGGCCCCGCGCCGAAGCGCGGTCTGCTGCTCGGCGAGCCAGTCGACAGCGTCCCGGGCGGTCGCGAAGGTGTGCGGGGCGGGTCGGTCGATACCGTCCGGGCCGAGGTACCGAGCTTGGTACCGGCCGGAGGGGAGCTTGCGGACACGTCCGAAGCGGCTTCTTACCTGTCATCAAGGCACCCGACTGTGCTCCACTCCGCCGGGCGGGCTCCCGGCTCCGCCGTGGGCGTCGCTCCTGCCTTCGGCCCGCTCCGCCCGCGCTGCGCCGACGCGCGTCCACGTGTGGGTAGGGCCGGTGGCCATGAGTCGAGCACCGTCCGCACGGTCGCGGTCAAAGCTTGATGCCTCCGGCAGGGGATCGGCCGGCACCGGGATGGCGGGGGCGCCGTTTCCGGCTGCGGGTCCGTAGAGACGTGCGTGGGGCTGCGGCTGGGGAACCGCAAGTACGAAAGTAAGCGCAAGCCCGTTACCACCTGTTACCAACGCAGAGCAGGCAGTAATTTGCCCTGAGGGCAAGGGGTCCAATGCCACCGAGCCGCACCTCTTGCCCTGAACACCCGGAACCCCAGCGAGACCCCCTCCGCATGGATCATAGAGGGGGCCTCGCTGCTGCCCGGTGGCTCAGATGGCGGCGGGCGCCTTCTTGTACCAGTCGGTGATCACCTTGGTCAGGTGGACGATGTTCTGCTGGCGCATGATCGGCGCAGAGGCGTTGGGCTCGAAGTCTTCGTTCGCCGCGGTGGTGCGCCAAATGCTCTGCTCAGTGACCGGGGCGCCCATGTGGCGGTCGAGCCGCTTGAAGAACTCCTGGACGTCACCGTCTTCAACTCCGTCCTCCTTGAGGTTGCGGTAAACGCCGCCGAGGACGCGGAGCATGCCCACGGAGCCGAGGAGGGAGGACTCGCGGAGTTGCATCGCCTTGGTAGGGGGTGCCGGCGGCTCGTTCTTGCGCTTCTCAGAGAGGGAAGGGTGGTAGTTGTCGACATCCTCTTCGGTGATCGCCGCCAGGTCGGTGAAGGCCGTGGAAATGACGTCCAAGAAACCGCGGACGCTTTCGATCACCTCGTTGTCGGTGAGGGACTCGACCTTCTTGTTCACGCGTCCACCAGGGCCAGCGATGACGGAGCGGGTGATGTCAGCGACGTGCTTGGCGCCCATCAGGTTGCGGTTGGCCAGGGTCATGCGGTCACGCTCGATGTCGATCTTCCCTGCGAAGAGGGGGTGAGCGACGATGTCGGTCAGCGTGCGATTGGCGATGCGCGAAGTGTCGAAGCGGGCTCGGACGGCGCCGGAGATGCCCTTGGCGTTGTCTGCGACGTCGACAAACATCTGCTGCCCGCGGACACCGTCGACCTCCACGTAGATGTCGACGCCGATGAACTCTTCCTTAAGACGCTGAAGTCGGAGGATCAGAGCTTCGCGCTCCTCGTCAAGTTTCTGCTTTTTCGCCTCGTTGGCACGGACCGCCTCACGGTCAATGCGCGCGATCTCGTCGGTGATGCGCTTCTTCTCCAGGTGGACCCCGAGCACACGGTGCTGGCCGTCGATCGTGATCAGGCGCCCGATGCCGCCGATGGCCCACGGGACGGTGAGGTATCCGACAGTCCCGTCCGCACTGATCGGCTCGAAGCGGCAGCCACCGGTGTCGCGGATAAGGAGAGCCGGAGCCACCCAACCCGGGTTTTCAGCAAGCTAGTTGCCGAAGCCCTTTGCGTGGTTGGGGTCGACGCGGCGGTTGTCCGGGTCGGGCTTGGCCGGGTCAGGGATCGTGAGGATAACCGGGAGCTCGGACAGTGGGATGCGGGTCGTGTAGACCGTGCGTCCGCCCTGGGTGGTCCGAATCGCCAGGTAGGTGGACTCCTCGCGCGTCAGCGACAGACGAGAGGGGTCGACGGTGATGGTCACCTACAACGTCCTTTCTGGGCCGGCAACTTGTTGTCCGACCTCCATGGAGCGCAACCGTAGAGCGCCTACCGAATGTCCGTTTAGATAATCTGCTAACTGATCCGTTTAGCGCATTAGATGTCGCTTTACTTCGTCATGAGGTCGGTAGTTGAGCAGGCGGCGAGCGAGGACACGATCCGTCCGATGGCCCATCGGTGACGTTCAAGCACGAGTAGGCCCCACACACTCTCGTGCCAGAACAGACGGGGCGTCACGAGGGAGGTCGCCCCTGTGCCCGATCCGTGCCCGAAGGGGCGGTACACCACGGTCAGCAGCGGGTACCAGGCGGGCCCAGAAGCCCTTTCTGGCACCTGTTGATGCTGGTCACGACACGTTTGTGGATACGGAAGATGCAGTGACTTCCAAGCTCAGAGCGCGGGTTCGGTTCCCGTCACCCGCTCCACAGCGAAGGCCCTGGTCGGTGACCGGGGCGTTGTTCGTTGTCCCGGTTCGCTGTGGGTCTTCGTGCCCCAACTCGTGGAAGGGCGCTGCTCGAACGGAGTTCGCCGCGCCCGGTGGGACGGGTGCGGGGAACCGGGGCGTTCGATGGCACCCGGGTTCCCCTGCTTGCCGAAGCCGCCCCACCGCGTCGAGTCGGTGGGGACACCACCCCCGGGTTCCGCCTGTCGCTCGCCGGGTCTGGGAGGAGCCGCGCGTCGCCTTCGGTGGTGATCGGGCGGGCGGCGGACGGTCGGGCGGTCACATGGTGGTGATCGGGCGGACGGGCGGTGGCGGGCGGGCGCGTGGTGGTCGGGCGGGCGGCGGGGTTTCGCGGGCGGCACGGGTGTGGGAAGGCGGTGGAGGTCCCACCCTCGCGGCAGCGGTGCGCGCGCCTACAGCGGAGTGGCGGCCTTCAGGATGAAGAACAGGCTCACGGCGGCGTTGGCCGACGACAGCGCCGAGGCCGTGGTGCCGGCGGCGGCTCCCCACGCGGCCAGGCCGACCGCGGTGAACACCGGCGGCCAGTTCCGCGCCGAGGGTGCCGGGCCCAGCAGGGCGGCCACCCGGCGCGGTACCGGCCCCGGGGCGGCGAAGCCCGCCAGGGTGACGCCGGGAGCCCCGCGTGACACGAGCGCGGCCTTGCCCACCGCCCGTGCCACGAGCCGGCGGTTGCCCACGCGGGCGGCGGCGTCCTCGTCGGCCCACCGCTCGGTGGTGTACGCGACGGCGGTGCGCAGCGGGCGCAGGAACGGGTTCGCGCGGGCGGCCAACTGCACGGCCAGCAGGAACCGGTGGTGGTGGCCGACGAGGTGGGCGCGCTCGTGGGCGAACAGGGCGCGGCGTTCGGGGCCGGTGAGTACCTGGAGCATGCCGGTCGTCGTGACGACGCGGTCGCGTTTTCCGGGAAGGGCGTACGCGTAGGGGATGTCGTCCGGCAGGATCGCGACGGACCGTGCGGGCAGGCCGGCGAGTGCCTGGTTCGCCCGGCGCCGTACGCGGTGGTGGCGCCAGGCCGCCCGGCCGCAGGAGGCGAGCACCACGATCAGGGCGGGGATGGCGGCCTTGCCGGCGACCTCGTCGTACGGAACGGCCTCGCGGACCTCCGGGTCCGACCAGCCGTCCGGCAGCGGATTGCCGGGGAGCTGCGCGGTGCCGACCACCATCAGCAGGGCCAGGCACAGGGTGCTGCACACGGCCAGGACGACGGCGACCGCGGTGAGCAGCCAGGTGGCCGCACGGGGGTGCAGGTGCTGCTCGGCCAGCCGGGCCATCGGCCAGGCCGACAGGGGCAGGACGAGGGGCAGGAAGACGAAGACGCCCACCTGGGTCAGCCTTCGGCCTCGTCGGACTGGGCCAGCAGGTCGCGCAGGAGCTGTTCGTCGTCGGGCAGCAGGGCGGTGACGAACCTGGACAGCACCGCCTCGCGGTCCGCTTCCGCGTCCAGGAGGCGGCGCATCCGCAGGGCCGTGAGACCGGCCTCGTCCGCGACCGCCGTCCACTCGAAGGCCCGGCCCGCACGCTGCCGCGCCACCGCCCCCTTGGCCTGGAGCCGGGTCAGGGTGGTGATCACGGTCGTGTAGGCGAGTCCCTGCCCGAGGCGCTCGTGCACGTAGGCGGCGGTAACGGGGCGCGACGCGCTCCGCAGGGCGGCCAGTACCTCGGCCTCCAGCTCCCCCTGGGCCCGGCGGCCGGACTGCCGGCCGGCAGCGCCCTCGTTCCGTTCGGTCATCGTGTCCGCCTTCTGCCCGCCGGTCCCGCTCGTACAACGAGGACGTTCATGGTACTGGCCCCGCCGCCCCTCGTTCCCGCGCCGGTGCCTCCTCGCGCCGCGCCGGGCCCGCTCTCCCGGAGGGGGCAACGGGGCGGGACGGTAGCACCACCGGCCCCGTCCCGCCGGCGCTCCGCGGTCGAGCACACCCACCAACTTCTACATTGCTGTGGAGCCAACGTCCCGGACACCTCTCGGACCGAACGCGCCCCGCGCCCGACCCGACCGCTGGAGACGAGAGGAACGACGACAGGGGCGTGAGCCTCGCCAGGGGCGGCGACGTCTCGCTGAGCAAGGAGGCCCCGGGGCTGACCGCCGTGGTGGTCGGGCTCGAGCGGGACGTCCGCACCACCTCCGGTACCGACTTCGACCTGGACGCCGGCGCCCTACCGCTGAACGGTTCCGGCAAGGTCGTCACCGACCGGCACTTCGTCCTCCACAGCAACCCCACCAGCCCCAGCGGCTCCGTCCGATGGCGGTGAGGGCGGTGAAGGCGTCATGGCCGCCCTCGTCGTCCTGACTCCCCTGCTGTCCGCCACGGCAGTGGTGATCTTCCTCTTGCTGGGTTACGGCCTGCGCGCGGCGGGGGTCGCGGACGCGCCGGCCGACACGCTCGTCGGCACGGGCTGGACCGCCGCGGCCATCGCCGCCGTCGCCGGGCTCACGGCGGGCGCCGGTCTGGCCTTCACGGCCGCCCGCCACAGCCGGCCGGACTTCGGCAATCCCGGCTTCACGGGGCCCGCCCGTCCCGGGAATGAGGTCCGCGAGGCCTACGACGAGCAGGTGGTCGAGCGCCGTGGCGGAACGGGGCCGGTGGACGGTGCCCACCCGCCGCGCGTGGGAAGGGCACGGCTTCGGCGCGCCGCACCACCCGCCGTACACGCGCCGCACCACCCGCCGTACACGCGCCGCACCACCCGCCGTACAACGGGGCCGGCACCATGCGCCGTACAACGGGCCCGGCGCCATGCGCGGGAGGAGCCCAGGTCGCCGGGGCGCAGCGACCGCAGCGGGACCGGGCCGCCGCGCGCGGGAGGAGCCCGGCCGACCCGGAGCGGAACGGGGCCGGCGGACCGGCGCGCGCCCGCCCGCCGCGCGCGGGAAGGGCCCTCTCCCGACACCGGGAGAGGGCCCTGTGCTTGTCGCGCCTACGTGCTCCGCGTGCCCATCAGGCGGGCGAGGAGGTCGTCCAGGCTGACCAGTCCGGTGAGCCGGCCGTGCTCGTCCCGGATGACCGCGAGGGAGGCGCGGTGCCTGCGCAACTGCTCGACCGCGTGGGAGAGGCTGTCGGTGCCCCTCAGCTCCGGAACGGGCCGGGCCAGCCCGCGTGCGGTGGCGGCGCGGCCCCGGGCCCGCGCAACGAGCGCGTCCCGGGCGTGCACCGAGCCGAGGACCTCCTCCCCGTCCGCGACGAGCAGGCGCGCCCGGTCGGCGGCGGTGGCCGTCGACAGGATCGTGTCGACATCGGCGTCGGCCGGTACGGTCGCGATGTCACCGGCGGGTACCCGCAGCTCCGCGACGGGGGTCTGCGGCTCGGTCAGGGACCGGGTGATGAGTTCGGAGTCGGTCTCGTTGATCAGACCGAGCCGTTCCGACTCGGCGACCAGGTGGGTGAGCTGCTCGCGGTTGTGGACCGCGGTCAGCTCGTCGCGCGGCTGTACGCGGCACATCCGGACCAGGGCGTTGCTGACCCTGTTGAGGACCCGGATCAACGGCCGCACGACCTTGACCAGGGCGCGGAAGGGCGGGCTGAGCAGCATCGCGGAACGCTCCGGATGGGCGATCGCCCACGACTTGGGGGCCATCTCTCCGACGACCATGTGCAGGAAGACCACGAGGGCCATCGCGAAGGCGAACGCGATGCCGTAGCTGAGCCCGGCGGGCAGGCCGAGCTTCACCAGCAGGGGATCGACCTGGTGGGAGACGGCGGGCTTGGAGATCGAACCGAGACCGAGCGTGCAGACCGTGATGCCCAGTTGGGCACCGGCCAGCATCAGGGACAGCTCGCGCATGCCGGCGAGCGCCGCCTTCGCGCCGCGCCGCCCTTCCTCGGCGGCCTTCTCCATGCGGTGGCGCTTCGCCGCGACGAGGGCGAACTCCGCGGCCACGAAGAACCCGCTGGCGACGAGGAGCAGGACGGTGACGAAGAGAGCCACGGGGAAACTCACGCCTGGGCCTCCTCGTCCGCCGCGCGCTCGATCCGGACGCGTTCCGGTACGTGCCGGTCCAGACTCAGGACCTCGATGGCGACGCCCTCCACGGTGAGGCGGTCGCCGATGGCGGGGAAGCGCCCCAGCCGGTCGATGACCAGGCCGGCCACGGTGTCGTAGTCCTCCTCCTCGGGCAGCGCGATGCCGGTCGCCTGCTCCACCTCGTCCAGGCGGCGCCCCGCGTCGACCACCCAGCCGGCCCCGTCGGGGACGGCCGGCCGGACGACGGTGTCGGTCTCGTCGGCGATGTCACCGACCAGTTCCTCGGCGATGTCCTCGTAGGTGACGATGCCCGCGACTCCCCCGTGTTCGTCCAGGACGACGGCGAACTCGTCGTCCCGCCGCCTCATCTGTGCCACCGCGTCCGGCAGCGGAAGGGTGTCGGGCAGCAGCAGCGGACGGCGCGCCGCCTCCCCGGCCGACGTGGTGCCGAAGCCGCTCGCGGGCAGCCGCATCAGCTCCCACACGCCGATGACGCCGGTGATGTCGTCGGGGTGGTCTCCGAGGACCGGGTAGTTGGAGTGGCCGTGTACGGCGATCAGGTCGGCCGCCTCCTCCAGGGTGGCGTCCCTGCGTACGAACACGGCGTCCACGCGCGGGACCATCACCTCGTCGAGGGTGCGCTCGGAGAACTCCAGGGCGTGGTCGAGGAGCTCGGCGGTGTCCGCCGGGAGCTGCCCCTGCTCGTGGGACTCGCCGATCAACTGGCTGAGCTCCTCGAGGGTGGCTCCGTGGTGCAGTTCCTCCACCGGCTCGATGCCGACCTTGCGGAGCAGCGTGTTCGCCGCGCTGTCGAAGACGCGCACGAGCGGGCCGACGGCCTTCAGGTAGAGGAGGGTGGAGGAGGCCAGGGACTTCGCCAGCCGCTCGGGTACGGCGAGTGCCAGGTTCTTCGGGGCGAGTTCGCCGACCACCATCTGCAGGACCGTGGCGATCGTGAAGGCCAGCACCACGGAGACCGCCGTGGCCGCGCCACCCGTCAGCCCCACACCGTCCAGTACGGGCCTCAACAGGGCCGACACGGACGGTTCGGCGAGGAAGCCGACCACCAGTCCGGTGACCGTGATGCCGAGCTGCGCGCCGGAGAGCATGAACGAGAGCCGCCCCAGCACCTTCAGGGCACGGGCGGCCCGCCCGTCGCCCGCTTCGGCCTCGCGGGCGAGCGCCAGCCGGTCGGCGGCGACGTAGGCGAACTCCTGGGCGACGAAGTACCCGGTGCCCACGGTCAGGACGAGCACGGCCAGCAGGCCGAGTCCGGCGCTCACCGCACGCCGTCCCGCCGCGCGCCGGCTTCAGGCGTGGCGGCACGGGACGGTCCGGGACCGTCCCCAGGGGGCTCCATCGGTCTGGCAGGCAAGGCGAACTCCTTCACGGATCTGTCGAGCGGGACGAACGGGCGGGAGCAGCCGGTCCCCGGTTCGGTGACGGCGACCGCCCCGCCCGGCGCGCGGGCCCCCACGGCGCGGGTCGACTCGGCTCGGGCCCCCACGGCGCGGGACGGCTCGGCGCGGGACGGCTCGGCGCGGGTCCCCATGGCGCAGGTCGGCTCGGCTCGGGCCCCTACGGCACGGGACGGCTCGGCCGCCTGTGAAGCGACGTCCTGAGTCACCCCGCGCCTCCTCCTCGTCACGTATGCCGTCCCTCGTCACGCTTGTCGTTCCTCGTCGGGCCAGGAAGCGGGTCCACCGCGGCTGCGCTCCGTCTCCGCGCGGCTGCCACGGAACCTGTCCCACACTCCGTTCTTCTACACGCGTGTAGACGATATGCCGTACCGCTCCGGAACTCGACACGGCACCTCCGGGACGGGACACGCCGGACGGCCGCCCGTCGCCCGCGCCCGTCGCCCGCCTTCCATTCACACCCGTTCGGACGGCCTTCGCAGCCCCGGCGACCCCGGACGAGGCACGGCGGACAGGGCCCACCGGGCCCTCCCGCCGTGCCGGCCGGTACCCCGAGGACGCCTCGGGGACGCCCCGGGGAGCGACAACCACCCGCGCGGACCGCGGATCGCGGACCGCATACCCGGCCACATCCGCAACACGCGACCGGTCGGCCGACCGGCCGATTCCGCGCTGTACACCGCCCGTTCACCCCGGTGCTCCCCCGCGGAAGGGCATCCGCCCCTATGCTTCTACACAGATGTAGATACAAGCGGCGAGGAATGCCGGCGGACGCGCCCGCGAGGCGGGTCGACGGCACACCGGACCGCTCCGTCATGGCGGGAGGGCCTTCGTGGCTGCGATAGATCTGGACAAGGTGCTGGACAAGGCATGGGCGGACAAGAGCCTGCCGGAGATCCTGGCCGCACCGGTGGACGCGTTGAAGGGCGTCTCCGAGCGTGACGGCGAGCTCCTGGAGGAGGCGTTCGGCGTGAAGACGGTGGCCGACCTCGCCGACCTGAAGTTCGTCCGCTGGGCGCAGGCCCTGGCCGCCCTGGGGGCGGCGTCGAAGTAATTCCCCGGCAGCCGCCATCGCCCCGCCGGTGGTGGCGGCCCCGCCCCTCCGTACAGCAACACGTTTCACGAAGGAGTGAACGCCACGATGGTGTTCAAACGACTGCTCGGCTCGATCGGCATCGGCGGCCCCTCGGTGGACACGGTCCTGACCCCCGGAGCGGTCCGGCCGGGCGGCACCCTGACCGGCGAGGTCCACCTGAAGGGCGGCAACGCCGACTTCGACATCGAGCACATCACCCTGGAGCTCATCGCCCGGGTGGAGGCCGAGCTCGGCGACGGCGAGAGCGAGGGCGCGGTCGCCTTCGAACGGTTCACCGTCGCCAGTGGCTTCCGCCTGGCCGAGGGCGAGCAGCGCAGCGTCCCGTTCAGCGTGACCCTGCCGTGGGAGACCCCCGTCACGGAGCTGCACGGGCAGGCCCTGGGCGTCGTGCTCGGCGTCCGTACCGAGCTCGGGGTGGCGGGCGCGAAGGACAAGGGCGACCTGGACCCGCTCACGGTGGCACCGCTGCCCGCCCAGGAGGCGATCCTGGAGGCGTTCGGCCGGCTCGGCTTCGGCTTCAAGTCCGCCGACCTGGAGTACGGCCACATCGGCGGAACCGGCCAGCAATTGCCGTTCTACCAGGAGATCGAGATCTCCCCCTCGCCGCAGTACGCGGGCCGGGTCAACGAGATCGAGGTCACCTTCCTGGCCAACCCGCAGGGCATGGAGGTCGTCCTGGAGGCGGACAAGCGCGGCGGCCTCCTCTCCGGTGGCCACGACGCGCTCACCCGCTTCACCCTCAGCCACGAGGACGTCGACCACACGCACTGGACCACCGAGGTCGAGTCCTGGGTGCGGCAGCTCGTCGAGCACCGCTCCACCCACGGCGGCCACGGGACGTACGGGCACGACGGCCAGGGGACGTACGGGCACGGGTCGTACGGGCACGACGAGCACCATCACGGCCACCGGTCCGGTCCCGGCATGGGCACGGCCGTCGCCGCCGGTGCCGCGGGGCTGGCCGTCGGTGTGGCGGGCGGCCTCGTCGCGGCGGAGGCCGTCGACGAGATCGGCGACTTCTTCGAGGGGGACGACGAGGGCGACGAGGGCTGAGCCTGGTAACTTCTACAGCAATGTAGAAGTTGTGTTCCGGGCCGGCCGCTCCGGCCCCGGCCCGGAACGCACCCCCGGCGAAGGAGTACGCGTGGCCCTGTGGGACCGCCTCAAGGAATCGGCGTCGACGATGCAGACCCAGCTCATGGCGAAGAAGAACGAACTCACCAGTGGTGCCTTCCGGGACGCCTCCATGGCGATGTGCGCGCTCGTCGCCGCCGCCGACGGCCGCGTCGACCCCTCCGAACGCCAACGCGTCGCCCAGCTCATCACCACCAACGACGTCCTGCGCAACTTCCCCACCGACGACCTCCACCGCCGCTTCGAGGAGAACCTCGACAAGCTGACCTCCGACTTCGCCCTCGGCAAGGTCGACGTCATGCGGGAAATCGCCAAGGCCAGGAAGAAGCCCGCCGAGGCCCGCGCCGTCATCCAGATCGGCATCGTCATCGGCGGTGCCGACGGCGACTTCGACGAGACCGAGCAGGCGGCCGTCCGCGAAGCCTGCCACACCCTCGACCTGCCGCCACACGAGTTCGACCTGTAGGCATCGGCCGGGGCGCGCACATGGCGTCCCGGACACCGTCACCGCCGTCGTCTCCGGCTCGCCATCGGGGCGCCCGGCCACTCGGCCCTGCCGGAACCACAGGTCATAGGCCGGTCGTGGACCACCGGCCGTGGTCCACCGGCGTCGGCACCGCGGCCCCCGCGGGGACAGCGGCACCGATCAGCCCCGGAACCGCGACCGGATGCGAGGCGGTTCCAGCCCCTCTCCCAGCGGAAGCGCTCCATCCCGCCACCGGGCTCCGGCCGGTGGGGTTCGTACGAGCCGATCAGGAAGCCGACTACCGGACCACCAAGAGCGACGGCCAGTCCTGTGTCTTGCCCAGTAGGACATTCCCGTGGCGAGACGCGGAAACGGAAACCGGCCGGCCGACATCAAGACCGGGCAGTCGGCTTCGACAGGATCTCTGCACGTGCGAACACCGTGGAGAGCGAACATGCGCCCAGGACAGAACGCGGAAAGAAATGTACACACGTCTCGATGCCGCCCTCGAACGGCCGACGTGTCACTGCATGCCATACGGAGCGGTAAACAGCGGGTGATCACGGTGTGCACCGGACGGCGCGAAGTCTGCCCGGACAACCCATTTCCCCAGGGACGTCGGGACGGGGCATCTGCTGGTCAGCCGGGGCCGGGTAGTTGGGCGATCCGGTGCAGGACGGCGGTGATGTGGCTGGTCCAGGGCCAGTGCCGGGCAGGCGGAGGATCCGTCGGCGACCGGTGGTCACGAGCCGTCCGGCTGCGGTGAACAGGCGGAGCCGCAGTCGACGGGATTCCCAAAGCCCGGCCTTGCCGTTCAGCGCGCGCACAAATATCCAGGCGAGCAGGTCGAGCGAGCTGCACGATCTCCAGCCAGAAGCGGTTCTGGGCGATGCGGCGCAAGTGGAGGTTGCGCAGGCTGGTGGCCCGGGCAGCGCGGATGCGGTCCTCGGCCCGGGCCCGCAGCCGGTGACGGGGCTCGAGCTCGGCGATCAGCCGGCCTGAGGTGCTGGTGGCGAAACAGGTCAGCCGCATGCCGTCCGCGTTCGTGAGCCGCAATCAACCCCTGGGGTAAGGCCATTCCTTCCTGACGATCAGCCGCATGCCCTGGGCCAGCCGTCCAGGACGTCGCCGGTGAGCTCGGCGACCCAGGCGCCGTCACGGATCTCGCCGTCCGCCTCGACGGCCGCCGTCCAGGCCGACGCCGGAACCTTCAGCACATGCCGATGGACTACTCGATGATCACCATGCCGACCGAGCAGGACGGCCACCGCCCCCGCCGGGTGAGCCGGGCGACGAAGTCGTGGGTGCCACCCGCGGAATCGGTGCGGATCAGGTTCCGCCGCCCGCGCCGGTAATCCTTCGACAGTTGCGACAAGGCCGGTTGGGCGATGGTTCGTTTGCTTCCTCATACGGCTGGAGGAATCTAGATTGGGTGTTATGACAGGGAACTCCAACGACAACGCTCCACCTACCTCCCCACCCTTACCGCCACCACCTTCATCGCCACCATCCCCACCTGCCCTACAACCGCAGCAGCCGCAGCAGCCGCAGCAGCCGCAGCAGCCGCAGGCAGCATGGTGGATTGTCGGTCTCCTCGCCCCTGTCCTCGTCGCGATCATTAGCTTGATCGGGGTATTGATCGCCAACAGCCAGGGATCAGCTTCTCCCGAAGGCTCGAAACCACCAAACGGTTCGACAGAGTCGGCGGATCCAGCGCCCCCAGGGAGCTCGAAGCCATCAACCGGCGCTACTACCTCGTCTCCAACCGCGCCGTCCAGCAGTGGCGGCACGAAGGGGACACCTCCAAAAGTGAGATTTGGACCTGAAATCTTTGATTTCCCTGGCAGCGAGAACATCGACCTGGATTCGAAACCGCCGATTCTCATCGCCACACTGACCGGGGGCACAGACGTGGGTTTCTACAGCGACAGGACCTCACTCAGCACCCTCAACGGTGAGTCCAGACTTGCCCCTCTGCCCCCTTCAGGTCCTGATCCGAGTGAGGCCGAATGCGTTGCGGCGGTGCAGGAGAACGGCACATATAACTTGCCTCTGACGAGGGGAGCCCGCTACTGCGCGATTTCCCGCGATGGGCGCACGGCCTACCTGCGTGTCGTCGCGGCTCCGACCACGGGACCCATTCGACTCGAAGTCACCGTCTGGGAAAGCCCGGACTGATCCAACGGTGGGCACTCACAGGAAGGAGGACCCTGGGGGGCGACTGCAGCCGGGGCTGTTCCAGAACGACACGGGCTTGACTGATGAACGGTCCTCTCGCTGGGTGCCCCGCTGCCACCGACCGAGCGCGGGGACGTGGACCGGATCGTGGCGGTGGCGCGGGGCGCGCCGGGGGAGGAGGCGTTCCTAGCGGGTACGGGCGCGGGGCGTCACTGGACTGCGACGGGGCACGCGCGCCGGCCTGTGGGCGTAGGAGCGGCGGGGCGGGAGCGGTGGGGCAGGGGGTGGGACGCGGGGCGGTGGGACGGAGGTGGCGGCGGAACGCGGGAGTTGTGCGGCAGGGGGAACCCCAGGACACAGACGGAACCCGGGGCAATGGGGCACAGGTGGTGGGGCGGGCGGCTTCGGACGCCACCGCACCACCGGGCCACCGCACCACCCCGCCGTATCACCGCATCACCGCCCACCGTGTCACCACGTCACCGCACCACCGCCTCACCGCGCCACCGCCTCACCGCGCCACCGCGATCGTCAGTCGGCGTTCCACACGACGGCCTGGGACTTCCCGGTCACGTCGAAGGCGTTCCCTGAGGACTCGGTGGCCTTCAGGCGCACGACCCTGCCCTCGGTGGTCCTGGCGCAGACCACCGTGCCGGTCTTCATGGGCATGTCCTTCTTCGTGCCTTCGGCGTCGACGAGGGCGGCGCAGTCGGCGTAGGAGGGCAGGGTGCCGGAGTCCCTCCCAGACCGCCGCCCGCACGCCGTGCTCGGGGTGCAGCATGCATTCGGTGCACCGGAAGACCGAGAAGTCGTTCTCCTCGCTGATCTCGGACTCGGTGGGCGGTGTGCCGTCGAGGTCCTTGTCGTCGGCGTAGACGATCACCACCGTGCCCTCCCAGCGGACGGTGCCGCCCGGCTTCGCCGTGGGCGTCGGCGGGGCGACGGGCGCCGAGGAGGCGGCCGGTGTGCTCGAATTCGGCTCCGTGCCGGGGGCGGAGGACGACGGCCGCGGTGCCGGTGCGGGGGCGGTGTGCTCGCGGGCCGGTTGCCGCCGGCTCCCAGCAGGTACGTGCCGGCCACGGTGATCAGGGCGCCCAGCAGGGTCGCCCCGGCACCGATCCACGCGCCCCGGTGGACGCCGCGCCTGTCCCCGGTCGGTCTCCCGGTGACGCCTGTGCCCGCGCCTGTGGTGCCCGTGCCCGGTGCGTGCCCGTGCGCGGGTCCGCCGTCCGGGGCCGTCCGCCCGTCGTTTCCGGGCTGGTTACCGTTCACCGCCGCCTCCCCCGCGTCCGCGTTCCGTGGTGGGGCAGGGCATTCCCCTCGGCCCCGGGACCGCCTCCCCACTCCCGTCAGGGGTCCGAGGTCGGTGGAGCCGGTGGCGGGCGGGCCGGGGACCTTCCCCGGGGCCCCGGGGGTGGTCGGGGGAAGTGGTTTCGGTGGCGGGGCAACCCTTTTCGGGGGTGGTGGCCACCACGGGGTGGACGCCTCGGCCGATGGGGCGTCCCCGAACTCGTAAGGACTCATCTGTGGCATCCCCCACCCATCGCCGGTCGTCGCGCCGGCGGCGTACGGCGTTGTTCTCCGCGGCGGCCGTGGTGGCCGCCGGGCTCGGCGCCGTCCCGTTCGTGACGAGCGCGAGCGCGGCCGTCGACCTGGCGTACCAGACGCTGCCCGCCAACGACGGCTGGGCGGCCTCCGGTTCCGGTACGACCGGTGGCTCGAAGGCCGACGCGGCGCGCGTGTACACGGTCTCGAACCGCGCCGAACTGGCGAAGGCCCTCGGTTCCGGTTCCGGTTCCGACACCGCACCGAGGATCGTCCGCGTCAAGGGCCTGATCGACGCGAACGGCGGCAACAGCTGCGACGACTACGCGGCCGGGACCGGCTACTCGCTGTCCGCGTACCTGAAGGCGTACGACCCTGCCGTGTGGGGCCGGTCGAAGAAGCCGTCCGGCGCGCAGGAGGACGCGCGGAAGGCCGCGGCGGCCAAGCAGGCGAAGAACATCGTGTTCCGCGTCCCGTCGAACACCACCCTCGTCGGCGTGCCCGGCACCGGCGCCGGGATCAAGGGCGGCAGCGTGGCGGTGCAGAACGCGGACAACGTCATCATCCGCAACCTCGCCTTCAGCGCCACCGAGGACTGTTTCCCCCAGTGGGACCCGACGGACGGCTCGAAGGGCGAGTGGAACTCGGCGTACGACTCCGTCACCCTGCGCGGCGCGACGCACGTGTGGGCCGACCACAACACGTTCACGGACGCCCCGCTGTACGACAGCGCCCTCAAGACGTACTTCGGGCGGAAGTACCAGGTGCACGACGGGGCCCTCGACATCACCAACGGGTCCGACCTGGTGACCGTCGAGCGGAACCTGTTCAGCAGCCACGACAAGACGATGCTGATCGGCAGCAGCGACACCGACAGCGTCGGCAAGCTGCGGGTCACCCTCCACCACAACGTGTGGAAGGGCATCACGCAGCGGGCGCCGCTGGCCCGCCTCGGCCAGATCCACCTCTACAACAACCACTACGACACGACGAAGACCAACGGCTACGCGCACAGCTAC
This sequence comes from Streptomyces tamarix, assembly GCF_032423885.1. Classification (NCBI taxonomy): domain Bacteria; kingdom Bacillati; phylum Actinomycetota; class Actinomycetes; order Kitasatosporales; family Streptomycetaceae; genus Streptomyces; species Streptomyces tamarix. The sequence continues at coordinate 114,165 of NZ_JAWCTQ010000010.1, forward strand.
AGCGTCAACGCGCGCGCCAAGGCCCAGGTCGTCGCCGAGCACAACGCCTGGACCCTGTCGTCCGACCGCAAGGTGTCGCAGTTGCTGAGCGGTGACGGCACGGGTGCCGTCGCCGGGCGGGGGAACGTCGTGAACGGCGCGGTGACGGACGTCGTCGCCGCCTACAACGCGGCCTCCTCCTCGAAGAAGCTGAAGACGTCCGTCTCCTGGACACCGACGCTGACGGCCGGGCTCCAGACCTCGGCGGCCGGTCTGCCGGGCGAGCTGGCCGGGACGGTCGGCGCGGGGGTACTGACCGAGCAGGGCACCGTGAAGCGGTAGCCCCGCGACCCGTACCGGGTCCGCCCGCCCGCGCCGGGACCGGTTCCCTGTGCCGGGGCCGGCTCCCCGCCCGTGCCGGGGCCGGCCCCCCGTGGGCGCCGGCTCCCGGCCCGGGACGCGCCCCCGCCGTCCACGGCGGGGGCACGGCGTCCACAGCAGGGCGGCCGGGACGACGGGGGCACGCCGTCCACAGCGGGGCGGCGGAGCCGCGGGCGGAACGCGGCGTCTACGGCACGTACTTGTAGCCCACCCGCCGCACGGTGACGATGCGGTCCCGGTACGGGGCGCCGAGCTTGCGGCGGATCCTCGCCACGTGGACGTCGACGGTGCGGCCGTCGCCGATGTGCCCGTAGCCCCAGATCCGCGCCATCAGGGACTCGCGCGAGTGGACCATGTGCGGGTTCGCCACGAGGTGCGCGAGGAGGCTGAACTCCAGGTACGTGAGGTCCAGTTCGCGCCCATCGACCTCGACGACGTGACGCTCCTGGTCGATCAGGACGCCGCCCTCCTGTACGGGAGGGGGCGAGGGCGGCGTGGGGGCGGGTGCCGGGGGTGTGCGGGGGGCGAGGGGGTGGATCTCGGGGCGCACGCCATGGGCCGTCAGCAGTTGCACGGGGTCGACGCCGTCCGGCAGGAACACCAGGTAGCCGACGTGGGGTCGGACCGGACGGTCGCCCACCAGGCGGAGCCTCGGGGCCGCGGCCGGGGCCGACGTGGGGGCGGGGGCGGGGAGGGCGGTGGTCATGGTGGTCCCTTCGGGCGGGCCTGGGCGGGCGGAGGGCGCGGCGGTGCGCGGTGGCGAGGGCGTGCGTACGGACCGCCCGCGGACGGGCGGGCGTGGGGGCGCGTGCCACGGGGGCGGTACCGGGGGCGTGCGTACGCGGGTGGCCGGGGACGGAGGGCGGCCGGGAGCGGGTGGCGGCCGGCGGTGTCGTACGGGCGTCCGTGTGCTCCGGGGCGCTCAGCGGGGCCCGGTCTCCGGCGGGCGGCGGTGCCGCGGAAGTCCTACGCGTAGGGGCAGATGGCGCTGGCCACGCGACGGAGGTCGACATGCCTGCGGCGTACGAACGGCTGCTGCGTCGAGGACGACATGGCGACCATCCTGCGCCCGCCACGCCCCGCCGTCAACACTTCCCTACTGAATGCGTAGGAAATCTCGTCAGGCGCGTCCGGACCCGTACGGGATAATGAGCCCATGCGGATCTCGGCCAGGGCGGACTATGCGGTACGGGCGGCGCTGCTGCTCGCCGCCGAGCAGGACGGGCCGCTGAAGGCCGAGGCGATCGCGGAGGCGCAGGACATCCCGCACAAGTTCCTCGAAGGCATCCTGAACGACATGCGGCGCGGCGGCCTCGTCGCCAGTCAGCGCGGGGTGTACGGCGGTTACCGGCTGGCCCGGGCGCCGGAGGACATCAGCGTCGCGGACGTGGTGCGCGCGGTGGACGGCCCGCTGGTCTCCGTGCGCGGCGTCCGGCCGCCCGAGCTGTCGTACGGCGGCCCGGCCGAGTCGCTGCTCCCCTTGTGGGTCGCCCTGCGCGCGAACGTGCGGCGGATCCTGGAAGGGGTGTCGCTGGCGGACGTGGCGTCGGGTCACCTGCCGGAGTTCGTGGGGGCCTTGGCCGACGACCCGGCCGCCTGGTCCAATCCCTGAGACACGAGCGCACCCCCTCTGAGCTGCGTCTTCTCGTAATCCGAGACGAAAACGTCCACCCATTGAGAACGTGCTTGCCGAGGTGGCCGGCGCGCACCCAATATCCCTACCTACCCGATGGGGAAACTAGGGATTCGTGAGGTGTGGCCGTGAAGACGTTGATCCTGCTGGCATTGGCCGGGCTCGGTGCCCAACTCGTGGACGGGAGCCTCGGCATGGCCTACGGCGTCACCTCCACCACCCTGCTGCTGGCCTTCGGGACGAACCCGGCGGCCGCCTCCGCGACCGTGCACCTCGCGGAGATCGGCACGACGCTCGCGTCCGGTGTGGCGCACTGGCGGTTCGGGAACGTCGACTGGCGGGTCGTCGCCAAGATCGGCATCCCGGGCGCGGTGGGCGCGTTCGCCGGTGCGACGTTCCTGTCCAGCCTGTCGACGGACGTCGCGAAGCCCGTGATGGCGCTGCTCCTGCTGGGTCTCGGCGTGTACGTACTGGGCCGCTTCACCTTCCTGGGCCTGCCCACCGGCAACCTGGGCAAGCCGCTGCGCAAGCGGTTCCTGTCGCCGCTCGGCGTCGTCGCCGGGTTCCTGGACGCGACCGGTGGCGGCGGCTGGGGGCCGGTCGGCACCCCGGCGATCCTGGCCAGCGGACGGCTGGAGCCGCGCAAGGTCATCGGGTCGATCGACACGAGCGAGTTCCTGGTCGCGGTCGCCGCGAGCCTCGGCTTCCTGGTGGGCCTCGGCTCCGAGGGCGTCGACTACACGTGGGCGGGCGCGCTGCTGGTCGGCGGACTCGTCGCCGCGCCGATCGCCGCGTGGCTGGTGCGGCACGTGCCGCCGCGGCTCCTCGGCTCGGCGGTCGGCGGTCTCATCGTCCTGACCAACATCCGGACACTGCTGCGCAGCGACTGGGTGGGCGCGGGCGACGCCGCCCAGTGGACGGTCTACGGGATCGTCTACGCGGTGTGGGCGGGCGCGTTGGCCTACTCGTTCCGGGAGCACCGGCGGGCCGCGGCGTCGGCTGCGGCGCCGGCCGCCGACCCTGCGCCGGAGACCGGGACGGGGGCCGTGCCGGTACCGGCCGGTGCGGCGGGAGCGGGCACCGGGTCCGGTGCGCCCGAGGACCGTTCGCCGGACGCGGCCACGACGGCCTGAGCCGTACGGGCGGCCCGAGGAACGGGGCAGGGGGCGCGGGAGACGGTGCGTAGGGCGCGGGCGTCGCGATGACGGCGGGCCCGGCACCCCGCACCGCCCGTACCTCCCCACCGCCCCTCTCCGGGCCGCTTCCCCGCAGGAACCCACCGACCCTCGCCCAACCCCCCACCCCGACCCCGGAGCACCCCCCATGCAGCGCGTCACCACGTCCCAGCACTCCACCGCCCCCTCCGCCCCGGCCTGTCGCCGATGACGCCCATGCCGCCCGCCGACACCGCCACCGACACCGACACCGGCCCCGCCGCCCTCCTCCGCACCGCCCGCGACCTCGCGGACGACCTCGCCGCCGACGCCATACCCCGCGACCGGGCCGGCAGGCCGCCCGCCGACGAGGTGGCGCGGCTGCGCGAGGCCGGGCTCCCGGCGGCCCTCGTGCCGCCGGGCGCCGGGTACGGCACCGACTGGCGCACCGGGTGCGCCGTCATCCGCGAGGTCGCCACCGCCGACAGCTCCGTCGGCGAACTCCTCGCCCACCACTACGCCCTCTCCTGGAGCGCCCGCCTCTACGGGCCGCCCGACCGCGCCGACACGCTCGAACAGGACTCCGCGCGGTGTCGGTGGCTCTGGGCCGGCGCCCTCCGGTACGCCGCCGGCCCCGAGGAGGGGGGCCGGCCCGACCTGACGCTGACGCCGCTGGGCGGCACCGGTCACGTCCTCAACGGCAGCCGGGACGTGCCCACGGCGGTCGCGGTCGCCGACCAGCTCCTCGTGGACGCGGTGTGCGCCGTGACCGGGGACGTCCTGGTCGTGCGGGTGACGCCCGGCAGTCGCGGGGTCGCGGTGGAGGCGGCCGGCGACCGGCTGGGGCAGCGCGTCGCCGGGGCGGGCACCGTCGTCTTCGACCGGGTGACGGTCCCGCCCGCCCGGCTCGTCGGCCGCCGTCCGCCGGACGAGGAGTCGGCCCCGCCGTTCACGGCGCTCGCGCCCTCCGTGCTGCGGCTGGCGCTCTGCCACGTCGGGCTCGGCATCGTGGAGGGCGCGCTGGCCGAGGCGCGGGACGCCGACAGGACGGCGCGGCGGGCCGGGTTACCGGGCGGGGACCCCGACCTCCTCCTCGCGTACGGGGAGCTGGCGTCCGCCGCCCACACGGCCGCCGCCGTCGTCGAACGGGCCACGGACGCCACGGCGAACGCCCTCGACGCGGGCCCGGACCTCGACGCGGACGCCACCGCCGACATCGCCGCCCTCGTCGCCACGGCGGAGACCGTCACGGCCCGGTCCGCCCTGCACATCACCGCGCGCGTCCTGGAACTCGCCGACGCACCCGGCCTGGACCGCTTCTGGCGCAACGCCCGCGTCCTGACGGCCCACCGCTCCACCACCCACCGCCTGCGCTCCATCGGCGACCACTACCTGAACGGCACCCACCGCCCGGTGACGGCTCCTTGCCGGTGACGGCGGCGGCCGATGACGGTCGACGGCAGCCGCTCGTCCCTCCCCCGCAGCGGGCCGCACAGCCCGGACGCGAACGAGGCGAACGACGCGGACGGGGTGAACGAGGCGGCAGGGTGGCGGGGTGGCGCGGGCGGCTCCCCGCCGCGTACGACGCGGACACCGGGGGCACCGCGCGCGACTCCGGCCTCGCCACGGACCCGGCGGAGGAGCACCGGCAGCGCCCCGGCCCGGCCCGGCTCCTCCGGCCTCCTCCGCCCGAAGGCGCGGAGGGGGCCGCGCACGCGAGGAGAGGCCCGACCGCGGCAGTGGGGGCCTGCAGGGGTGCCGCCCCCGTACGGGGAACCGGGAGTACGGCTCCGAGAGGCCCGGCGGGGCGGCGGGACCGTCGAGGTGCGTGGGGCGTGGAGCCGGAGGCCCTGTGGGGGCGGATCGGCGCGGGCGAGTCACCGGTGACGGGCGGCGGGGCGACCGGGCGACCGGGCGGCGACCCGGCGGAGAGGCCCGGCGGGGAGGCGGTCGGGGGTGGAGCGGGTAATCTGCGGGAAGGAGTGCCGCGGGCGGCGCGGACGGTTCACCGGAACGCACAACCGTCCGGGGGCCGTACGCCGGGACGGCGGCCGGCTGTGCCCGTCCCCGCCCTCCGCGTCCCCGGAGTCCGTACCACCGTACCGCCGTACCGAGGAGGTCGCCGTGCACGACGACACCGAACTGCCCTCCGCGGGCCACGCCGACGTGCGGGTCGTCGCGGCGACGCCCGAGGTGGCCCGCAGGGTGGCGGAGGTGGTGCGCCGCTGCTTCGCCTCCACGGAACAGCGCAGCTACCCCGCCGGGCCGGAGGGCGGGACGCTGCTGCACCTGAGGGTCGACACGACGCGGCCGGCCGGGCCGGCGCGGTCCTGGCTGGAGAGCAGCGAGTCGGCGCCCGGCGAACGGCGTCCGCAGGACGCTCCCCGGCGGGACGAACCCTGACGTGGCGGACCCCACGGGAAGCGACGTGGGCCCGAACGCCCCACTCGGGCGCTCCAACTTGTAAGTTCAGAGCATGACGAAGCCTGATGCACTGCTCGTGGATGTCGCGGCCACCGTCGAATCGCAGCAGTCCAATCAGATGTCGCTCACCGTCGTGGTCAACGGTGCGGTCATCACGGGACGGCTCGCTCCCGAGGCCGCGTGGCGGGAGCGGGTGGCGGAGGTCCTGCGGGACTCGGAGCGGCTGAGCGGGTTCGCGGGGGTGTTCGCGTCCGCCGAGGAGGGCTCGCGCCCGCCCGGCGACGGGTCCCCGACGCACCTGCACTTCCACGTGGCGAGGATCCTCCAGGGCACGCTCGGCATCCCGGAGACGGGCGGCATGTACCGCGTGGCCATCGCGGACGTGAGCGCCTGGACGGTGGGCGACTTCAGCTACACCGACGACTGAAAGACGAGTGAAAGACGACTGAAAGACGCCAACCGCCCGGCCGAGCCGGGCGGTTGGCGTCCACGAGGACCGGGCGGTTCAGCCCAGCAGGTCGGTGACCGGGGCGGGGGCCTGGGCCGGGGCGGGGGCCGGGGTCACGCAGGTGAAGCCGAGGCGGCGCAGCGCCCTGGTCACCTCCAGGGCGGTGAAGTCGCGGCGGTCCTGGCGGGTGATGACCTCGCCGACCTGCTTGACCGGGTACGTGTGGCGGCCGATGACCGCGCACGGTCCGACCGCCGGTTCCGGGCGGACGTTCGCCATCAGCGCCTCCACCTCGCTCGTCACGAAGTCGAACGGGAAGCGGGCGATCACACAGCGCATGGTTGCCTCACAGGGTCAGGGCGGTGGGACGGACGCACCGCGGTGCGGCGGGGCGTCACTGCTGGCGCGGCGCGCGGCGCGGGCGGCGCGTTCCGGTCCGGCGGCGACGGGCCGGGGAGCCCGGCCTGCCGGCCGCCTGGGCCGGGGGTGTGGGGGGCGTGATCGTGACCGGTATCCCCGACGGCGTGCGGGCCCCGGTGATGCGGGTCAGCTCGGCGTCGCCGGACCGTACCGCCGTCGTCTTCGGGCGGATGCCCGCGTGGCTCATCAGGTGGTCCACGTCACGCCGCTGGTGCGACAGGACGAGCGTGACGACGCTGCCGGACTCGCCCGCACGGGCCGTGCGGCCGCCGCGGTGCAGGTAGTCCTTGTGGTCGCCGGGCGGGTCGACGTTCACGACGAGGTCGAGGTCGTCGACGTGGATGCCGCGCGCGGCGACGTTCGTCGCGACGAGCACCGTGACGTGGCCCTCCTTGAACTGGGCCAGCGTCCGCGTCCGCTGCGGCTGCGACTTGCCCCCGTGCAGCGCGGAGGCCCGTACGCCGCTCTTGAGGAGGTGCTTGGTGAACCGGTCCACCGCGTGCTTGGTGTCCAGGAACATGATCACGCGGCCGTCGCGGGCGGCGATCTCCGTGGCCGTGGCGTTCTTGTCGGCGTCGTGGACGTGCAGGACGTGGTGCTCCATCGACGTCACCACGCCCCCCGTCGGATCCACGGAGTGGACGACCGGGTCGTGGAGGTAGCGCCGTACGAGGGAGTCGACGTTCCGGTCCAGGGTGGCCGAGAACAGCAGTCGCTGCCCGTCGGGCCTGGTCAGCTCCAGCAGACCGGTGATCTGCGGCAGGAATCCCATGTCGGTCATCTGGTCCGCCTCGTCGAGGACGGTGATGCCGACGTCGTCGAGGATGCAGTCGCCGCGCGTGACGAGGTCCCGCAGCCGGCCGGGGGTCGCGACCAGCACGTCCACTCCGGCGCGCAGGGCGGCGGTCTGGCGGCCGATCGACACGCCGCCGACGACCGTGGCCTGCCGCAGCCCGAGGGCGCGGGCGTACGGGGCGAGGGCGTCGGTCACCTGCTGCGCCAGCTCCCGCGTGGGGACGAGGACGACGGCGAGCGGCCGGCGCGGCTCGGCGCGGGTCCCGGCGAGGCGGGCGAGTACGGCGAGACCGAACGCGAGGGTCTTTCCGGAGCCGGTACGGCCCCGGCCCAGCACGTCGCGGCCCGCGAGGGAGTTCGGGAGGGTCGCCGCCTGGATGGGGAACGGCACCGTCACCCCTTCGGCCTCCAGCGCGCGCAGCAGCGCGGGGGGAAGGCCGAGGTCCGCGAACGCCTCGACGGGCGGCAGCGGCGGGGTGTGCGTCACCGGAAGGGTGAAATCACCGGGCGGCGGCGGGGTGGCGCGGCGGCGGGACTGTGTCCGGGAACCGGCCTTGGGTGACTTCGCGGTCGCGGGCTTGGACGCGTTCTCGGGCTGGTTGCTCTTCGCTCGGCGGGCCGGCGCGGCGGCAGCCTGGCGCGTCCCCGAGTAATAGCCCCGAGAGCGGGACGTACGGGCCATGGGAATATTCCTCAATACGATATCGAGGAATTCACGGCCCTCGATTCAGCCGGGCGGCGGCACGCCGCGCCGGACTCGGCGGGCGGCGCCGGGGAACGGCGCGAGGCCCGCACCCCAAGGTGCGGGCCCCGGCGGCGTCGAAACGCCTCGTCGTCAGGCGGGGACGATGTTCTCCGCCTGCGGGCCCTTCTGGCCCTGCGTCACGTCGAAGGTGACCTTCTGGCCTTCCTGCAGCTCGCGGAAACCGTTGGTCGCGATGTTCGAGTAGTGGGCGAACACGTCCGCGCCGCCACCGTCCTGCTGGATGAAGCCGAAGCCCTTTTCCGCGTTGAACCACTTCACTACGCCAGTAGCCATGATCTATTCTCCTCACGGGGAATTTCTGGACCCGCACTGTGCGAGCCTCGCGTCGCCGCGATGATTGCCCCGCGCCGGATCAAGAGAACCGGCCACACAAAAGTGCTCCTCCGCCGTGGGGCGAGGGGGCACTTTGAAGCTCTGGGAACCACAACTGCAACTGGCTACGACACTAGCACGCGGATTTCGCATCCGCACGGAATTCGGGCGGGAAGTTTTCCCGCCGGAGTAAATGTGCTGCCCCGCCCGGCGGGAATCTGCAGCGGCCGGAATAGACATTCGTCACTCGTGGCGGCTACGGTTCCCGCGCGGGGTGCGTGGCCGTCCGTGCGGCCGGCCTCGCCCGGACGCCCAGGACGAAAGGCGCGCATGGCTCCAGGAGCGCGGCGCAACCCCGCCGACAACCTCGACAACGACGACTACCCGGCCTACACCATGGGCCGCGCCGCGGAGCTGATCGGCACCACGCCGGCCTTCCTCCGCGCGCTCGGCGATGCGCGGCTGATCACCCCGTTGAGGTCGGAGGGCGGCCACCGCCGGTACTCGCGCTACCAGCTGCGGATCGCCGCACGGGCCCGCGAACTCGTCGACCAGGGCACCCCCATCGAGGCGGCCTGCCGGATCATCATCCTGGAGGACCAGCTGGAGGAAGCCCAGCGGCTCAACGAGGAGCTGCGGAACCGGCAGGCACGGCCGCGGACCGGACCGGGCGAACCCGGCGAACCCGGCGGCCTGGCGGGCTGACCGAGCCCGGTGGCCGGGCAGGCCCGGTGGCCTGACGGGCCGGGCGTGCGGGCCGGGCCGGGTGGGCCGGGTGTGCGGGCCGGGTGTACCCGGTGGCTGGGCGGTTTGACGTGCGGGCCGAGCCGGGCGGCTGGCCGAGCCCGGTGCCTGACAGACCGGGCGTGCCCGGTGGCTGGGCAGGCCCGGTGACCGGACGGTCTGACGTGCGGGCCGAGCCGGGTGGGCCGACCGAGTTGGGTGACCGGGCGGGTGGCCCGAGCTGGGCGGGTTGGGCGGGTCCGACGGCTGGGCGTACGAAGCCGAGCCCGGTGACCGGACGATCTGACGTGCGGGCCGAGCCGGGCGGCTGGCCGAGCCCGGTGCCTGACAGGCCGGGCGTGCCCGGTAGCTGGGCAGGCCCGGTGGCCTGGCGGGCTGACCGAGCCCGGTGACCGGACGGTCTGACGGGCCGGGCGTGCGGGCCGAGCCGGGTGACGCGGGGTGCGGGGCGCACGGAGGCCGGGAGGTTGCGGCGCGCCCGCACCGCACGGGGCCTGTCCGAACGGATACCTCTCCGGACGCGGGCCTGTCCGAACGGGGAGCCTGTCCGGACGGGCGGCCCTCACCGGTCACACGGCGTGCTCGTCGCTCTGTCCGCAGAGCCACGCCAACGCGTCGTGCACCCCCCGTACGTACGCACGGTTCTCCGGCGGGCACGCCGGGTCGTCGAGCAGCACCGCGGCGGCGTCCGCCTCGGCGGTCAGCCGCCACAGGTCCGGCACCTCGCGCGTGGGCACCCCCGTGACCGGCCCGTGCCCCTCGCGGGCCAGCGCCCACCGGTAGGCGTCGGCGGCGCCCTCGGACACCGCGCCGGAGGGTTCGGGCCGTCCTTCCCGTACGGGCTTCCGCTCGGCGTCCCGCGACGCTTCGCGGTCCGGTGCCCGCGCCGGTCCGTCGGCGGGGTCCCGTCGCGCCGAGCCCCGGGTGGCTCCGGCGGCGAGGGCCCGATACGCCGACTCGACCTCGTCCGCGGGGCGGACACCGATCCGGCTCGCTCGTGCTCGCGTTCGCGTCACATGGCGGGTCGTCATACGCGTACACCCATCCTCATCGCTCGCGGCTACGTGTCCCTGGCTCCCGGGTCCCCTGGTTTCCGCGGGATATACGCGCCGCCGGCGACCGGAGGCGGGGACGGCCGTGCCGACGCGCCCGTCGCCGGGCCCCCCGTCGCCGGGGCGCGCTCCGTACGGCGGGCGGCACAGTTCGCCGGGCGGCCGGTCGCTGAGCGGGGTGGGACGGGACGGCGAGCGACGCGAAGGGGTCGGACCACGGCCGGCGGGGTGGTCCGGTGAACCGGGTGTTCGACGGGGCCGTCGGAAGAACAGCGGGGTCGCACCGGGCGGCCCGGCGGGTCGTGTGACCGGGGCGCGGCCACCCGAGGCCGGCACCGAGGAACGGACCGGTCCCGGCCCCCAGCCACCGAGGACGGCGGCCGGGGCGGGCGGGAGCGATGTCGGTGGGCGACCGGACGACGGGCAGGGACGGCCCGGCGGCGGCGGACGGGGACGGCCCGGCGGGGGTGGCGGGCAGTTCGGCTGCGGCGGACGGGAGCAGTGGCGGCTCGGCGGTGGACGGGGAGGGTTCGGCGGAGGCAGGCGGGAACGGTGGCGGCTCGATGGTGGGCAGGGTCGGTTCGGCGGCGAGCGGGGTCGGCTCGACGGGAGACGGAGGCGGCCCGGCCGGGGTGGGCGGCTGGGGTTCCAGGGGGCTCCGCGTCGAAGCGGAGTACGCACCGGGGCGGGCCCCGGCGGGGCCGGCGTCTCCCGGAGCGGCTTCGCACCCGAGGCGGGCGGCTCCTCCGCGGATGGCCCGTACAGGGCGGGCAGGGGTGGCTCGACAGCGGATGGGAAAGACCTGACGACAGACGGGAACGACCCGACGACGGACGGGAACGGCTCGACGGGAGAGGGGGACGGCCCGGCGGGGCGGGTGGCCGAAACCCGGGGGGCTCCGCGCCAGGGCCTCGCGGTGGCCCTCGGCGGAGAGCCGCCGGGTGGGTGACCGGGGTCCCAGGGAGCTCCGCGCCGGGGGCGGGTCCGGGCCGGTCGTCGGCGTCTCCCGGGGTGGCTTCGCGCCACGGGCGGGGTGTCTCCTCGGCGGTCGGCTCGTCCCGGGCGGGGCCGGTGGGGGGCCTTTTCGGGGGCCACGGGGCTTTCGCCCCGGGGTCGCCGCGAGCTGCGCGCCGCTCCGGTCGACGTGGCCCGGGCACCGAGCGCATGGTGGTTGCTAGGACCGGCGAACGCTCTCCGAACTTTTCCCGGGAAGCGCTGGACAAGCCTCGCATCACACCTCTGACCAGCGCCACCGTTCCTCCGGCGGGCACGCGGTACGGCGAAAGGGGTGCGGCCATGACCGGCTGGGCATCATGGACGACGGTCAACGTCTTCGCGGGGACGGGCGGTGTCCGTACCGTCGAACTGGGAGTGCTCACGGGGAACCTGAGCGTGCACACCACCTGGTACGGCACCGAGGCGGACGTCGCGGTCCAGTACAGCGGCGGTTCCGACTGGTACACGATGAGCGGCAGCCCCGTGCCGTGCCACTCCGAGGAGGAGAGCCGCGCGCTGCACCAGGCGGCCGTGGAGGCCGTGCAGGAGGGCGGCGGCGCGGTCCTGAGCCACCCGACGTACCACCGCCGGACCGGCTGACGGTCCGGCGCCCCCCGGACCGGCTGAACCCCGGACCCGCACGGCGCCCCCGGACCCGCACACCAGCGCCGGACCGGTCGGACTCGCGAACCGGTTGGCCCCTGGGTCGGCCCGGCGCCCGGCTGCGCGGGCCCCGGGCCTCCCGGGCGTCCGGCCGTGACGGGACGCACCCCGGCGGCCCGTCCCCCGGCGTACGGGTGACGGGCCCGGTGCGTCACACCGTCGTCTCGACCGGAGCCCCGGCGGTTGACCCCCGGCTCAGTGGCGCACCGTCAGGGGCCGTCGTCCGCTCCCGTACGTCTCGGTGATGACGCCGCGTGGTGCCGTAGCACTCAGGTATGACGCGCTGCCCACACATGGGCGGACTCGTGGAACCTTTGTTCGCCCATACCGTCTTGACCGGTAAGAACTGGACCGGCGAACGGAAGTGACAGTGAGTCAGACAGTGGAGACGGCGGGTTCGGCGGTGCGGGGGAAGGCGTTCGCGCCCGAGTACCAGGGGGCCCTCGGGTCGCTGTCGGTGAACTCGTCGCTGACCGAGGTCCTGGAGCGCGGCGTCCGGGAGCTGCGGGCCGCCGAGGCCGCCGGGGAGCACCGGGAGGCGGCGCGGTGCGGGCTCGCGGTCGCGGAGGCGTACCGGCGGCTCGGGCGCGTCGAGGACGCCGACCGGGCGTGGAAGGCCAGTTACCGGGCCGCCCGGGACGCCGGGGACGCGGGCGCCATGGCGTGGGCCCTGTGGAGCGGCGGCACCCTCGCCCGGCAGCGCGGCGCCCTCGCCCTCGCGTACCGGCTGCTGCGGCTCGCGGCCGAGCTGGGCGAGCGCGGCGGGGACGTCGTCGTGCGCGGGTACTCCCTCGCGGGGCTCGCCGAGACCGGGCGGATACAGGGCGACTACCAGGCCGTCGGCGAGCTCCACGAGCAGCTCCTCGCCGAGGCCCGGCGGCGCGGCGAGGCCCGCCACACGGTGTGGGCGCTGGAGGGCATCGCCCAGATGCACCGCAACACCGGCTCGTACGACACGGCGCTGGCCCTGTTCGAGGAGGCCGCCGAGACCGCCGGGCGGGCCGACGACCGGCGCGGCTGGGCGTGGGCGCTGCGCGGGATCGCCGACGTGGTGTCCGTACGGGACGGGGACGCGGAGCGGGCGCTGCGGCTGCTGTCGGAGGCCGAGGCCGTGTGCCGCGACATGGGGCTGTCGAGCGCCCTGGCCTACAACCACAAGATGCGCGGCAACGTCCTGTACCGGGCGGGGCGGTACGAGGAGGCGCGCGACACGTACGCGCGGGCGCTGGAGGAGTTCCGCGCCATGGACGAGCCGCGCGGTACGGCGCTGTCCCGGCTGGGCCTCGCCAAGTCCCGCGCCCGGCTGGGCCGCGACACCGCCGAGACGGCCGCCGAACTGGCGGAGCTGCGCGGCGCCCTGGACCGGATCGGGTTGCGCCACTCCCGCGACATGGTGGAGAAGGCCGCCGCCGAGCTGGGCGTGGGGCCGTTGCCGGCCGACGGGGAAGGGGGGACGCGGCGATGAGCCCGACCCCGACTTCACCGGCCCTCCCGACCCCCGCGACTCCCCCGGCTTCACCGGCTTCACCGGCTTCCGCTGCCCTTCCAACTCCCGCAGCCCTCCCAGCTTCACCGGCTCCTACGGCCCTCCCGACCCCTCCCGCTTCTCCGGCCCTCCCGACCCCTCCCGCTCCTCCGGCCCTCCCGACCCCTCCGGTGGTGACGGCTCCTCCGGTGGTGACGGGCGCGGGCGCCCTGCCCGGGGGCTCCGGTACGGACGTGGCCACCGGCGCGCACGCCGACGCCGCCGCCCTCCTCCTGCGCTGCCGGGCACTCGTACGGCCCGCGCTCACCGGGGCCGTCGGACGGCTGCACCCGTGGACCGGGGAGATGGCCGCGTTCTCCCTCGGCTGGAGCGACGTGACCGGTACGCCCGAGCCGGGCGCCTCCGAGGGGAAGGGCGTCCGGCAGGCCCTCGCCGTGCTGGGCGCCGAGGCGGTCGGCGCCGACGGGCGGGTCGCCGTGGCGGGCGCGGTGGCCGTGGAGCTGGTCCACGCGTTCTCGCTGCTCCACGACGACATCATGGACGGCGACGCCGTGCGCCGGCAGCGCGAGACGGTGTGGAAGGCGTACGGCACCGGCCCGGCCGTCCTCGCCGGTGACGCCCTGTTCGCGCTCGCCGTGCAGTCCCTCGCGGAGGTGCCCGGCGCGCACACCGGCCCGGCCCTGCGGCGCCTGAGCGGGACGCTCACCGACCTCGTGCGCGGCCAGGCGGAGGACCTGTGCTTCGAGGACCGCCCCTGGACGGGCCCCGGCGCGGTGCGGCCCGACGCGTACCGGATGATGGCCGAGCACAAGACCGGCGCCCTCCTCGGTTGCGCGGCCGCCCTCGGGGCGCTGCTCGGCGGGGCGCCCGACGCGACGGTCACCGCCCTGGACCGGGCCGGCCGGCACCTGGGCGTGGCGTTCCAGGTGGTCGACGACCTGCTGGGGATCTGGGGCGACCCGGCGGCGACCGGCAAGCCCGTCCACGGCGACCTGCGGCGGCGGAAGAAGACGTACCCGGTCCTGGCGGCCCTCGCCGCCGGCACACGAGCCGCCCGCGAACTGGCCGCCCTGCTCGACGCGTCCGGCCCGGCCGGGCCCCTCGACGACCGCGCCGCCGCCCGCGCCGCCGAGCTGGTCGAGCGGGCCGGCGGGCGCGACGCCGCCCTGGACGAGGCGCGGCGGCACCTGGACGCCGCCCGCCGCTCCCTGCGCGGCGTGCCGCTCGCCCCCGGGGCAGCCCGCGACCTCGACGCGCTGCTGGCGTTCCTGCTGCACCGCGCGGTGTGAGGCGCCTCCCCGGTGCCCGTGCCGGGTCCTGCCCCGGCACCCGCCCCGGCGTCCGTCCCGGCACCCGCCCCCGGTCCCGTCCCGGCGTCCGCCGCGCCGTGTGAGGCGTCCGGCGGCGGGGCCGGGGCGGGCGGACCCGACGTCACCGGAAAGCGCCCGCCCCGGTTTCGCGAAGGCACGGTGCGAGCCGTCGCAAAGGGCCGGATACACGCCCGGCGCAAACGGCCCGGAAACACGGGGGCGTACCGGCGCATTCGAGAGTGAAAGCGCCCCTGTCCGCACTTCCGCACGCCCTTCCGAGGTCATGGAAAAGGCCCGGGACATCGGCTTTTCTGGAAGATGTCCGCTTGCTGCTGGGCGAACAGGGGAAATGCGTCACCCTCGGCCATCTCATAGCACTTCCCGGGGCTGACCACACCGTCCGCGGCATCGCCGCCGACGGCATGTGCCGCCGAATTCCGAAGGTGAGCAGGTAAGCCGCCAATCCAGGGATGCGATTTTATGATTGCTGAAACACTGACGGTCGGGTCCGACTTCTTCGCCCCCCGCGCGGCCATCGACGACCTCTTGTGTGAATTCCTGACGGAAAAGGCGGACACCGCTTCCGTGCCCCGTCAGGCGGCGCTGGCCATGCTGCTGCGCGATTTCCTCAACGCGGGAAAGCGGGTCCGCCCGTTGCTCTGCGTCGCCGGATGGCGTGCGGCGGGCGGCGGGGAGGACCCCGCGCAGGCCGTCAGACTGGCCGCCTCCATCGAACTGGCGCACGCCTGCGCCCTGATCCACGACGACATCATGGACGGCGCCCGCAGCCGCCGCGGGCAGCCCACCGTTCACCGGCGGCTGGCCGACCACCACCACCTGCCGTCGATGGCGGAGCAGTTCGGGATCAGCGGCGCCATCCTGGTGGGCGACCTCGCCCTCGTCTGGTCCGACGAACTCCTGCACACGACGCTCATGCCCGAGGCCCACCGGGTCGCCGTGCTGCGCTGTGTCGACCTCGCCCGCAGCGAGCTGATCGCCGGGCAGCACCTGGACCTCCTGACCACCGGTGACCTCGGGGTGGACATCGAGACGGCGCTGACCGTCGTCCGCTACAAGACCGCCAAGTACACGGTCGAGCGCCCCTTGCAGGTCGGAGCCGCGCTGGCCGGCGCCGGGCAGCAGGTCATGGACGCGTGCAGCGCCTACGGCGTCCCCCTCGGGGAGGCGTTCCAGCTCCGGGACGACGTCCTCGGGGTCTTCGGGGACCCGGACCGGATGGGCAAGTCGCACCTGGACGACCTGCGCGAGGGGAAGTGCACCAGCCTCGTCGCCCACGCCATGCGCACCGCCTCGCCCGCCCAGGCGGGCCGGCTGCGCGCGCTGATCGGCAACCCCCGCCTGGGGGAGCCGGAAGCGGCCGAGGTACGCGACATCCTCACCGACACCGGGGCCCGGTCCGCGGTCGAACAGATGATCGAGGAGAGGTACCAGCAGGCCCTGAGCGCCCTGGCCTCGGCGCCCTTCCCCGCCGACGTGGTCCGCACGCTGGTGAACGTGGCGGAGGCGGCCGTGCGCCGAACGGCGTGAGCACGGAGGCGGACGGACACGCACCCGCCCGCGCAGGAAGCCGGGAATCCAGGAAGCCAGGGGCCGGAGAACCGGAGAAGACCGGAGAACCGGAGAACCGGAGAGCCAGGGAGTACGGGGTCGAGCGATGACGACGATGACGACGGGCACGCGCAGGACGGTGTGGCAGGCCGTCCGGCGGGAGATCCACCTGAGCTGGCTCTTCATCCGCTCCGACCGCTGGACCACCGTCTTCCCGGCCACCTGCTTCGTCCTGGCGGCCGTCGTGCACGTGCGGATGCCCCTGGGCGAGGCCGCGGTGACCGTCGCCTCGGGCGTGCTGTACTTCTGGTTCTTCGTCTACGAGCACACCCTGGCCAACCAGCTCGTCGGCGTCGAGGAGGACCGCGTCAACAAGCCCCTCCGGCCGCTGGTCAGTGGCCGGTGCAGCATCCGGGGCGCCCGGACGCGCCTGATCGCCGTCCGCGTCCTCTTCCCCGTCTACGGCTACTGCCTGGGCGTGCTGGAGTGGGCCCTGATGTGGCAGCTCCTCTCGGTGCTTCAACACGAGTGCGGGTGGGGCCGCCACTGGCTGGGCAGGAACCTCTACGCCGGGATCGGGGTCGTCGCGCAGCTCGCGGCGGCCTGGGAGATCGCCGCCCCCCTCACCCCGGACGCCTGGCGCTGGATCGTGACCCTGATGGTCACCGTCACCCTCCTCATGTCCGTCCAGGACCTCCGCGACATCACCGGCGACCGCGCGGTCGGCCGCTCCACCATGCCGCTGGTCTTCGGCGAGCGGAACACCCGGATCTTCCTGTGCGTCGGCTTCGCCGTCGGCCCCGTCGCCATCCACCACTTCCTGATGGCGCCCGCCGGCCCGCACTGGTGGATCGTCGCCACGGACGTCGTGCTGTGCGGGCTGAGCCTGCTGCTGGCGGTACGGGTGGTGCTGCGGCGCGGGCAACCGGCCGACCAGCACACCTACCGGCTGGTGGAGCAGTGGTACACCCTCGCCCTCGCCGCCTCCCTCTACACCCTTCGCTGACCGGGAAAGGCACGACGTGCAGCCGGAATCGACGGAACGGCGGCCGCGGCTGCGGATCAGCGGCGTGTGGAAGGCGTACGGCCGCAGGCAGGTCCTGCGCGGCGCCGACCTCGACGTACCCGCCGGGGCGCTGGTCGGGATCGTCGGCGAGAACGGCGCCGGCAAGAGCACGCTCCTCCAGATCGCCGTGGGGCAGCTCGCGCCCGACCGGGGCACGGTGGTCCGGAGCGGGGCGGTGGGGTACTGCCCGCAGCGGGCCGTGCTGAACGACTCGTTCACCGTCGGGCAGCACCTGCGGCTGTTCCAGGTGGCCTACCGGCTGCCGACGCTGGAGCGCGCCCACGAACTGATGGACCTCCTGGGGTTCGCCGACTGCGGGCGGCAGCGGTCCGCAGAGCTCAGCGGGGGGACGCGCCAGAAGCTGAACCTGCTGCTCGCGCTGATGCACGACCCCCAGCTCCTGGTGCTGGACGAGCCGTACCAGGGCTTCGACTGGGACACCCACCAGCGTTTCTGGGCCCTGGCCACCCGGCTGCGCGACGAGGGCCGGTCGATCGTCGTGGTCTCGCACCTGCTGCACGACCTGCACCACTTCGACGCGGTCGGCCACCTGCGCGAGGGCCGGCTCGACATCGAGGAGCTCACCCGATGAGACGTCACCCGACGGCGTTCACCGAGATGCTGCGCTGCACCCTGCTGGGCCACGTCCGCAACCGGACGGCCATGCTCCTGGCGGTCGCGTTCATCCCCGGCTGGATCGCCGTGGCGCGCCTGTGCGCCTCGGACCGGCCGGTGCGCTTCTCCCTGGACTCCGTCGGCGTCGACGTCCTCGCCCCGGCGAACCACGTCAGCCAGGTCGCCAACGCCCTCGCCGCGGTCACCCTGGTCACCGGGTTCATGATGTTCATGGAGACGTTCAAGGCCGGGAAGACGGACCGCCGACTCCTGCTGGCCGGCTACCCCCGGCTCCCCATACTGCTGGCGAAGGTCGCCGCCGTCGCCCTCGTCGCCGCGCTCCTCGCCCTGTACACCACGGCCGTGCTGTGGGGATCCCTGCCCGTACGCCAGTCGGGGCCCCTCGCCCTCGCCGTCCTCGGCGCCGGCCTCGCGTACGGCGGGATCGGCCTCCTGCTCGGCTCGGTGGTCCGCGGCGAACTGGAGGGCTTCTTCCTCGTCATCATGCTCAGCCTGGTCGACACCGGGCTGCAGAACCCGGTGCTCAACGTCGTCGACCTGGCCGGCCTGACCGCGCTCCCCCTGTACGGCGCGAACCAACTGGCGCTGGCCGCGGCGTTCACCTCCCCCGTCCCCTGGTCCCACGCCCTGCTCTCGCTCGCCTGGTCCGCCGCGACCAGCGCCCTGGCCCTGCTCGTCTTCCAGGCCCGAGCCCGCTCCCCCCGCGGGCCCCGCGGACCCCGCGGGTCCCGTGCGGTCCCGGAGGGCGGAGCCCCCGTGCCGGTGGCCTCCCGCTGACGGGGGCGCCACCGGGCCCTGTCAGCGGGAGGCCGGGTCCTACCGGCGAGATCGGGTCCTACCGGCGAGGCGAGGGGGTCTCCGGGCCCGGCCGCGTCCCGCCGGGCGCCGGGTCGGCCGCCACGGCTCCGTGGCCCTGGTGCCGGACGTAGCGGCCCAGTGCCATCAGGGGGAAGACGTGCCGGTAGCTGCCGTACCACGCGGCCACGGCCCGGGGGACGAGCGTGCCGGTGAACTGCGGTTCCTCCCAGGTGCCCCGGTCCGTCTGCCGCTCGGTCAGCCAGCGCACCCCGTCGCGGACCGCGGCGCTGTCGCGCTCCCCCGCGGCCAGCAGGGCGAGCAGCGCCCAGGCGGTCTGCGAGGGGAGGGACGGGCCGCGGCCGACGCGCCCCGGGTCGGCGTACGACTCCCAGTCCTCGCCCCAGCCGCCGTCCGCGTTCTGCACGGACGTCAGCCAGGTGACGGCGCGCCGGACGGCAAAGTGGCCGCCGGGGACTCCGGCGGCGACGAGGGCCGGGACGACGCAGCCCGTTCCGTAGACGTGGTTCACCCCCCACCGTCCGTACCAGGCGCCGCTGTCCTCCTGCTGGTCGAGCAGCCAGCGGACGGCGCGCAGGGTGCGGGGGTCGCGCCCCTTCCCGACGGCGGCCAGCATCTCCACCGCGTGGGCGGTGACGTCGGCGGTGGGCGGGTCGACGCAGAACTCGCCGTACTCGAAGAAGGGGAGCTTGCCGGGGAGGGCGCTGGTGTTGTCGGCGTCGAAGGCGCCCCACCCGCCGTTCCCGCTCTGCATGCCGAAGATCCACCGCACCGCCCTGCCCACCGCGTCGTCGACGCGCGCCTGGTCGGGGTGGGTGACGCGGCACAGCGCGAGGACCGCCTCGGCGGTGTCGTCGTTGTCGGGGTAGCTCCGGTTGTGGAACTGGAAGGCCCAGCCGCCGGGGGCGAGGCGGGGCCGCCGCACGGCCCAGTCGCCGGGCCGCTCGGCCTGTCGGGTGAGCAGCCAGTCGGCGGCCCTGACCAGCGCGGGGTGGTCGGTGGCCAGACCGGCGTCGAGCAGTGCGTTGGCGGCCAGGCAGGTGTCCCAGACCGGGCTGTGGACGGTCTGCACCTCCCGCACGTCGTCCTCGGGCCAGACGGCGCAGTCCTCCAGGAAGCCCCAGGCGGCCTTGAGCGCCGGGTGCTCCGGCGGGAGGCCGTGCAGGCGCAGGGCGAGGATCACCCACGTGGTCATCGGGGTGCACGCCCCCCAACTGCCGTCCGTCTCCTGGCGTTCGAGGAGCCAGCGGACGCACGCGTTGACCGCGGCCTTCCGCACCGAGCGGGGGCCGACCCTGCGGTAGGCGCGCAGCGCCGTGTTCACCCGGTGGAAGGCGCTCTCCCAGCCACCGGCCGGCGCCGGCGTACGCCCGGAGGACGTGGAGGCGCCGGCCGAGGCGGAGGCACCGGGCAGGGTGGAGGCGTCGGACGGGGTGGAGGCGTCGGACGGGGCGAAGAGCTCGTCGATGCCGAAGGGGGCCGGCCTCACGGGCCGGTGCGCGCTGATGACGCTGAGGGCCACGAGCGCCGGGCGCATGACGGCGCTGAAGGAGTAGATGTTCATGGGCGCCCACGCGGGCAGGGAGATGATCTCCGGGGGGATCTCGGGGAGGTCGTCCCAGCTCCACCAGCCGAACATGGCCAGCCACACGCGGGCCGTCAGTTGGCTGGCCCCGACGCCGCCCTGTTCGCGCACCCACGCCGCGCACCGGAGCATGTGCTCCTCGTCCGGGCGGTGCCCGGCGAGCCGGAGCGCCACGTACGCCTGGACGGTGGTCCCCAGGTGCCCCGCGCCGCCGAAGACGAGGGGCCAGGAGCCGTCCTCGCCCTGCTTCGACCGGATCCATCGGCCGCTCGCCGCGGCCACCCGCTCGTCCAGGACCCCCAGCAGTTGCCGCAGGAACAGGTCGTGGGCGTCATAGCTCACGTCCGTCCGGAAGGGGGCCTTCCACCACCCCTCGGCGTCCTGCTGGTCCAGCAGGCGGTCTGTGGCGCGCCGCACGGCGCGGCGGGCCGCCTCCTCCGTCCCGTCGGCCGGGGCGGAGGCGGACCTCGCGCCCGGGGCTCCTGTCGGGGGTGGACTCTTCGGTCGTGACGCGCCGTCCGCTGTCGTCGTCATGTCTTCCTGCACCCTCCGGTGGTCCGGAACTGTGTACGCCGCGCCGGCAGCCGCCACCCGCGGCGGAGAGTCGCCGGGACCGGGCGCCGCGGGTGCACCGCGGCACGGCGGCCCCTAGGGCGAACGCCACAAAGTAACCCGTAAGCGACGGTCGGTGACGCCCGTCACCCGGAGCGTCACCCGTCCGGACCACCAGGGGCCACGGCGGGCCGCGAGGGGCCCGGCAGACCGCGAGGTGCTTCGGCAGACCACGAAGGGGGACGAGGGGGGGCGACAGGCCCGAAGGGCCCGGCAGCCTCGGCAGGCCGCGAGGGGCGCGAGGTGCCCCGCCAGGCCGCGACGGGCCGAGAAGCCGCGGCGGGCCTCCGCCCCCGTCACGAACCGCGCCGCGGCGGCCCGCCGGGCCCGTGCGCGGCGCGCGGTGGGCCGCCGTGGCATGGCCCGGTGCGCGTCAGCGCCGGACAGGACGTACTGCGCCGGGTCGCGGCGGAGGCGGCGCGTTGGCTGGCCCCGGAGGGCGTCCTGCTGTTCGAGACGAGCGGGCGCCAGTCCGCCGAGGCGGTCCGCGTCCTCGCCTCCCGCGGCCTGACCCCGCGCGTGGAGACCGACGACGAGCGGTACGCGACGGTCGTGACGGGCACAGCCCCTTCGGCACACCCCGGCTGAGCCCGTCCGCCGCCCCGTCGGACTCCGAAGGTCCCGTGGTCGCGGAGGACTTCGTCCGCCTTCCGCCTTCCGTCCGGCGGCCGGACGCCACCGGACGGGAAACACCACCGACCGGTCGACTGCCCCGCCCGGCCGCTCCGGGCCACCCAGCCGGTGCGCCGCCTTCACCCGGACCGCCTTGACGAAGAGCCGACCGGCCAGAACGCAAGGGGGCATCGGCTTGCCGCGCACCGCGGCCGAACGGTTGCCGACAACCGGTCGTGCGGAACAGGAAGCCCCGACGGGAGGAGACCCGTCGGGGCTTCCGGCGTTCGCTCGGGCAGTCAGAAACGTACGCGTGCTTGTTTCGCCAGCGCGGTAAGCCGCGGGTTGCTGCGCTTGTGCTTAGAGGTGAGCACGCGGAGTAGTTCTTGAGCGGTCGGGTTTGTGCGCGCAAGTTGCGGCGCGATTTTCCACACTTTTTCCAATTCTTCGAGAGCGCGCTCCCGGTCGTTGAGAGCAAGTCTTGACCGGGCCGCACTCATGTGCAGATGGCTTGTTCGCGTGGGGGGAAGAACCAGCTTCCCCGCCCTTTCGATCCGTTCTAGGTCGTCCATCGTGGCGAACACGTCTGCATGCCGATCGAGGTCAGCGGATGTGGCAATTACGTGTACTGCGGTATTCTGCGGGCCGAAGTGAATACCTAGACGGTTCACATCCTGGCTGAAATTCTCGGAAATCTGCCACGCTTTCGCGATATGGCGGTCTGCGGTTCGACGATCTCTCAGGCGCCCCGCAAGGGTGAGCCCGCGAAGGTGGAGGATGCCGAGGGCATACGCCCTTTCGGGGCCATCCCCGGCTGTGCTCTCCACCCTCACAAGGCCCCGGTCAACCACGGCCAGGCCGTCCTCGAAGTCTCCATGATTCAGATGCACACCCGCTTCGTCGCGGGCGGCGACGGCGAGAGTAAGCGGATCGGCTTGCTGCGCGGCGAGCTTCTGTTTCGTCACCGCCAAGTCGGCAAGCGTCATCCACCGATGGCGAGCGGCGAGCCAATATACGGCGGAATACGCCTCCGCAACCATGGACCATGCTTCGGGCGTGTTTGTCGCGTGCGCGTAATTCGTCGCCGCCGAGACCAATTCAGGCAGGCCCTCCAGGACTTCCCGGAGTTTAGCCTTTCCTCGCAGCGCGACCATCTCGGCAAGGCGGCTGCGCAGCTCCGGTTCGCCCATCTCGGGCGGGTGTGCCAAGTCGAAACGCCTAATAGCGCTATTGAGTGCCCGGAGCTTGGATTCGTCTTCGGTCTGGACGGGAACTTTGCCGTTGACTACTTCGAGGCCAACGCCCAAGGCTTGAGCCAGTGCTGCCGCAACCCCCTGCGTGAGCGCGCGTTCCCCGCGTTCGATCTTCCCTAGAAGGCTCTTCGAGACTCCGGCCCTGGCGGCTAGCTGGTCCTGTCCCCAGCCCCGTTCCTTGCGGAGCACGGCGACGTTGGCCCCGGGCCCCGGCACTTCGATGATCGCACCCATGCTTGTGCTTCCGATCGACGTCGTGGGTCTCCATCGTCTCAGGATTCGCATTCCCCGGCCCTGGACGTTGTGCACTTCCTGTGCACTTTCGCTGTGTACGCGCACCGTTAGATAGGCGTCACACCCAGTCAGCGAGAGGGGAAACGGATGGAACCGCGCTCACGCCGTCCTTCCGGCGGCGCGTGTACGGAAACCGCCCTGGCATCGAGGACTACACCGGTCAGGCTGGAGCCCATGCCCGTCGAGGGCTGCAAGACGTGCGGCGTCCTGGCGGCGGCACGGTACCGATCGCGCGGTAGCGCTGTGACGGTTCGGAGCCTGAGGGATCAGATCGGGAACCGCCCGCGTCGGCGGGCGACCGACGGGAGGCCGGTGTGACGGCCACCGTGACGTTCCAGGTGGGGGACTTGGTCAAGGACCTCACGCGTAACACGTTCGGCAGGGTCCGACGCCAGGAGCTGGGCGTCCTGATCCTTCAGAACCGGGTCGGGTACATCTGGCGGGCCATGCCCGGACGCTGCAAACTGGTCAAGCTGGCCGAGCTGGATTCGGATCCGTTGCGGTACCCACCGAACACCGTGCCCCTCACCATCACGCCCCTGGACGTGCGGCGGGGCGACTGGGTGAGGGTGGAGGACGGGAACGTCTACCAGGTCGAGGACATGCGCGCCCACGGCGCCGGTGGCCGGGTGCTGCACCTGGCCGGCTGGCCCCGACCCTGGGTCATGACGCCCGGCTCGCGGCAGGTGTACCGACCGACGTGATCGGAAACTGCTGGTACGGATTCACCCTCCCCGAGGGAACCACGACGGACATCACCGAACGGTGGCGCGAACCACCGGGGGTGGGACCGGTCTTCTGCCTGGAACCGGGCGGACACGACGCACCGCACCGGGCCTGCGTGATCAGCCTGACCGTGGGAGCGGTGTGGGTGGAGTGGACGAAATGGGGCGGCCCGGAACCACGGGTCCTCCTGCTGGCCGACTGCCCGGCGACGAGCCCCGACCGCATGGACGCATGCTCCATGTACGACGAACACCAAGGACCACACACCTGGGAGAGAACCTGAACGACCCCTCCTGCACACCCCACCCCGCCCCCGCTGGGAAACGCACCACATCCCCCTCCGGGCCCCAGCGGGAACGGCTTCCACACAGCAGTCTGGATTCCCGGTACGCGCCGACGGGGGTGTCGCTCGTGACGGCCTTCGGCCGGTCTACCGCACCCGCTCCAGCCAGCCGCCCGGGTGGCACGTCAGTCCGTACCGCTCCAGGTCGCGCCGCTGCCGGAAGCCCGCACCGTCCGAGCCTGCCAGCCAGTCCCGCACGGCGGGCCGGACGCCGCCCGGCATGCCCGGCGGCCTCAGCTCCGGCACGTCGACGATGCCGTCCTCGACCAGGAAGAACCCGCCGACCGGCACCAGCGGCGCGAAGTTCCGCAGCGCGGCCGCCGTCGTGTCGTACGTGTGCAGGGTGTCCTCGACGACCAGGCAGCGCGCCCCGGCCGGGAGCGCCTCGCGGGTGCGCCGGGCCGCGTCCGGGTCGGTGATGTCGCCCTCCAGCAGCGTGATGCCGTCCTCGTACGACGGGTCGGCGGCCGACAGGGCGGCGCGCGCCTTGTCCTGGCTCAGGTCGAGCGTGACGACCCGGACGTCGCGCGGCACGCGGCCGTACCCGGCGAGGGCGCGCAGCCGGTCGCGGAACCACAGCGCGGACCCGCCGAAGTGCGTGCCCAACTCCACGACGACCTGGCTGCGGGAGAGCCACATCAGGTGCTCCAGCATCCGCAGGTCCTCGGGGAACTTCTTGATCCGCACCCCGGCGTAGACGTCGCGGACGTGCTGCCGCTCCCGTGCCCTCCAGTACGCGCGGACGTCGCCGTCCAGCGCCGCCTCCACGCGCGGCGGCAGCGCGTCGTCGCCTTCCGCGCGACCCGTGTGGTCTGCACGGCCTGTGTGTTCTACGCGGCCTGTGTGTTCCGTGCGGACCGTGCGCTCAGTGTGCTCCGCGTGTTCCCCGCGGTCCGCGGACTCCTCGGGCGCCTCCACGCTTCCGAGCGAACCACGCGCGCGGGCGGGTGTCTACGGTGCCTGGAGCGCCCAGCCGCGCGGGGCGGTGGCGTCGGGGGCCTGGAGGCTCAGCGGGGAGCCGTTCTCCGGGCCGGTGGGGGCCAGGGCGAGGCCCCAGCCCTTCAGGGTGAACGTGTGGGTGGCCGCGTCGGCGGACGGGGTCGGCACCCAGCGCTGGGCGTCACCGTCGACGCAGGGCCGCTGGACGACGGCGGCGCCGGGGCCGAGCGGGTCGGCGGGCTGGAGGCACAGGCCCGAGTGGACGGCCCGGATCCGGACGTGGCCGTCGCCGAGGTCGTCCAGTTGCCACTGCTGGTTGGGCTGGGCGTGGCGTTCCCAGGCGATGACGGGCGCGCCGTCGTGGGTGGCGCCGGACTGGACGTCGGCCGCCCGGCCGGTCGCGGGGTCGACCAGGACGAACGTTCCGGCGGGGACGGGCGGTCGCGTCGCGGAGGGGGTCGGGGTCGGCGCGGGGGCCGGGGCCGGGCTGCCGGAGGGCGCGGCGGCCGGGGTGGTGCCGGGGGCCGGGGCCGCCTCGGGCGCGTCCCCGCCGCCCAGGACGGCGCCGATCGCCAGGCCCGCGACCGCGCACACGGCGATCGCGGCGGCCACGAGCACCGCCCTGGGCAGGCCGCGCGTGCGGCGGGGCGCGGTCGGGCGCGGCAGCGGGTCGTCCTCGACGCGCGGCAACGGCCGCGTCGCCTCCACGGGCGGGGGGCCGTACGCGTCCACGGGCGGGGGCCCGTACGTGCCTACGGGCGGGGGCCCGTACGCGTCCGGCGGGTGGGTGCCCGCCGGGCGGGCGGACGACGGGTGGGTGGACGGGGACGGGGCCCCGTAGGGGTCCGGCGACGGGGAGTCGTACGGGTCCCGCGACGGGTACGCGGACGGGGAGTCGTACGGGTCCCGCGACGGGTACGCGGACGGGGAGTCGTACGGGTCCGGCGACGGGTACGCGGACGGGGGCGGAGGCCCGTACGGGTCCGGTGGCGGGTACGTGCCCCGGGTCGGCGGGAGGAGTTCCGTCGCCTCCGGGTCCCACCCGTGCGGGTCGCTGCCGTGTGGTCGCTGGTTCACCCTGTTCCTCGCCCTGGCCGTGCCGTCACTCGTCGCGCCGTCCGGCGACGGTACAGTGCGACGATCGTACGAATCGATCCGCGGGGGGCTCTCATGGCACTGTTCGGCAACGCGCACACCGTCGACCCGGCGAACGCGCAGCAGGAGTACGCGCGGCTCCTCGGCCCCGACGAGCGGGTGTACGCCGCGTTCCTGCTGATCCGCGACACGGTCCTGTTCACCGACCGCCGCCTGATCCTCGTCGACAAGCAGGGGATCACGGGCAAGAAGGTCGAGTACCACTCGATCCCGTACCGCAGCATCACGCACTTCTCGGTGGAGACGGCGGGCACGTTCGACCTCGACGCCGAGCTGAAGATCTGGATCTCCGGCAGCCAGGTCCCGGTCCAGAAGACGTTCACGAAGGGCGTCGACATCTACGAGGTGCAGGCGATCCTTACGCAGTTCGTGGCACGGTGACGGCGGCGCGCCGCCGCCGTCCCGGCCGGGGCGGGCCCCGTACGTAAGCTGGGCCGATCCAGCGTGGGCGCGCGGGTGACGCGGGCGGCGACGAGGCAGGCGGGCGCGGTGATGGCGGACGACCAGCGGTGGCAGATGCGGATCGGCGAGGTGGCCGAACGGACCGGCCTGTCGCTGCGCGCGATCCGCTACTACGAGGACGTGGGGATCGCCGCCCCGTCCGCCCGCACCAAGGGCGGTTTCCGGCTGTACACCGCGGCCGACGTGGAGCGGCTGCTGGTCGTGGGCCGGATGAGGCCGCTCGGCTTCACCATGGACGAGATGCGCGACGTACTGGCCCTCACCGACCGGCTGGGCGCGCCGGACGACCCGCCGTCCGGGGAGGAGCGGGAGCTGCTGCGGGCCCGCCTCGACGCGTACCGCGGGGCCGTCGAGGCGCGGTGCGAGGTGCTGCGCGTCCGGCTGCGCAGGGCCGAGGAACTCGCCGGGGCGCTGCGCGTCCACCTGGACCCGGTCGGCTGACCAGGCCGGCTGACCCGGTCGGGCGGGGCCGGGGTGAGCGGAGGCGGTCGGGGCCCGCCGGAGCGGTCGGGGAGCGCAGGGCTCGCGGGGGCGCGGGGTCAGGGTCCGGCGGCCGTCCCGGGCGGCTCGTCCTCCGTCCGCGCGGCGTCGATCAGCGAGAACGCCGCGTCCCACGGGTCCAACAGCGTCGCGGACCGGCCGGACGGGCCGTCCGCCGGCCCGGACACCACCTTGGCGCCGTGGGTCGTGGCCCGCCCGACCGCCGCGTCGACGCCGTCGACGGCGAAGTACACGCTCATGAACGGCGGCATGTCCGGCGGGAAGCCCTCCCCCATCCGCCTCCGGCCGAGCACCGGTTCGTCCCCGAGGCGGAAGACCGCGAGGTCCGCGCGCCCGTCCGCCGGACGCCTCACCGCGAACGGGAAGACGGCGGGGAAGAACGCGTCGGCCTTCGCGACGTCCCGCGTGACGACCTCCGCCCAGCGGTACGCGCCGGGCACGGACCGCGCCTCGAAGCCCCGGTGGTCCTCCGGCTGCCAGACGCCGAACGCGACGCCGTCCGGGTCGCGGGCGAGCAGCGCCGGCCCGGGCTCCCCGACCACCGCCGGCCCCGTGACGACCCGGCCGCCGTTCTCCCGCACCCTGCGCGCGGTGGCCTCCACGTCGGAGGAGGCGAAGTACAGGCACCAGGTGGACCACGGCGCCTCCTCGTCCCGGGACGGCAGGGGCGGGACGACGGCGGCGACCGCCCTGCCCCCGGCGTACGCCCGCGTGCGGTCGCCGTACTCCGCGACCTCCTCGTCGAAGGTCCAGCCCAGCACCTCACCGTAGAAGCCCTTGGCGCCCCCCAGGTCGGTGAACATCGCGTCCACCCAGACGGGCATGCCCTCGGGTTGTCCGGCCATGGCGGTCACCTCACGGGTCACGAGTGGTTTCCCTGGTCCGACTTGCCACGCTATCCACCGGTACGGGAGGGCGCGCGGCAGGTCCCGGGGCCCCGCGCGCGGACAGCGCGCGGACCACGCACGGCCGCATCCGGCCCACGCACAGCGCGGCGCGGCGCGGCTCAGCCCAGCTCGGCACGGCTCAACCCAGCCCAGCTCGGCACGACGCGACACGGCACGACGCGGCTCAGCCCAGCTCGGCACGGCGCGACGCAGCACGACGCGGCTCAGCCCAGCTCGGCGAAGGACTCGACCGCGTGTGCCCGGTCCGGCCGCTGGGCAGGACCCGGGCACACGCGTTCCCGCACGGGCAAGGGACTCCCCTCGTGGCCCCCTGTCCGTGTTTTTTCGAGTTAACAGTGACGTAGAGTGTTTGCGCAAGCCCGCTCCGGACCTGAACCGCCCGGGCCGGGGTCGGTACAGTACGGGCCCGTTGACTTGACCGCGCAGAAGCGGCGGACGCGAACGTGGGGACCGGGATGGACGACGGCAACGGCGGGGAGCGCACCGCGGCACCCGAGCTGAGAACGCTGCAGCAGAAGGTCGCGTACATGGTGGAGAAGACGTTCCCGGGCCAGAGGGTCTCGGGCCGGGCCTTCGCCGAGCTGGTCAGGGAGCGCGGCGGCTCCCTCTCGCACAGCTACTTCTCCAACATCCTCGCGGGCAAGGTCACCCACCCGTCCGAGGACATCCTGAAGGCACTGGGCCTGGGTTTCGGCGTGGACTGGCGGTTCTTCAAGGAGGAGTCCGAGGTCGTCGACGACGTGGTCGCGGGGCTCCAGTTCCTCGCGAAGCGCCGTACCGGCGAGATCAGCGGCCTCGCGGGCCGGGGCGTGGACGACGCGGGACTGCCGGCGGAGCTGCTGGAGTTCGCGCTGTCGCTGCTCAAGGAAGCGCAGGGAGAGGGCCCTTCGGAGCCTCCGGCGGGCGGCGCCGGGGGCCGTTGACGAACACGTGGCCGCGCCCGGTTGGCTAAACTCGCCGATCGCAGGTCACACACGCGTGACTCCGATCAAGAGGTCCCCATGTCCCAGCAGTCCATGCGCGCACTGCGCAGAGAGTGCGAGGCCGGACTGGCCGCCCTCCCGATCCCGGCGCCGTTCGGCATCCCGGAGCTGGTCGCCAACATGGAGGCCGCGCGGGGCCGCCGCATCGTCCTGCGGGAGCTCCCGGACCGCCTCGCGCGCGTCGACTCCGCGTGCGGACTGCGTCTGAAGACCGGCGGCACGAGCTTCGTCCTGTACCGGCGCCGCCCCACCACGTACCAGACGCAGCACGTCATCCTGCACGAGCTGTGCCACGAGTGGTTCGACCACGGCGCGTCCCTCGACGCCGAGCAGTTGCGCCGCCTCCTGCCGGTC
Organism: Streptomyces tamarix; assembly: GCF_032423885.1. Taxonomy (NCBI): domain Bacteria; kingdom Bacillati; phylum Actinomycetota; class Actinomycetes; order Kitasatosporales; family Streptomycetaceae; genus Streptomyces; species Streptomyces tamarix. The sequence goes on from NZ_JAWCTQ010000010.1 coordinate 143,542, forward strand.
TTCGACGCGTCGCTGATCTCCCGCGTGATGGAGTCGGGCACCACCGTCCAGGCGCGCGCCCAGTACGACACCCACGACGAGCGGATCGCGGAGCTCGGCGCGTCGCTGATCCCGCGCATGGCGCGGGAGGTGCCGAGCGACGACATGGTGGGGCGGCTGGCGAACTCCCTGTCCCGACCGGTCGCGCACCGCCGCCGGGGCTTCTTCCGCCGCGACTGACGGCGGGAGGAGCGCCGGTGCCGCCGGCGTCCCCCGGTGGGCCCCCTCCCTCCCCCTCCCCCGAGGAAGTGAATTGACCTCCCTTGACCTGGCCGGCTACCTGGTGGCCGCCCTGATGACGGCCGTGGCGCTGTGGCGGATGCCGGCGGCGCTGTGGGGCGACGAGGAGGACCGGCGCCGCCGCGCCCTGTGGGGCTGCTACGCGGGGTTCGCCGCCGCCCTGTGGACGAAGACCCACGTCGTCCGCACCAGCCTCAACAACAGCCCGGTCGTCGACCTGGCCGTCCTCATCAAGCACTACACGGCGACGATCGCGATCCTGGCGATCCTCAGCTACATCGTGGCGATCTACGGTTCGTACCCGGACGGCGGGACCGTGCCGCGCCACGTGCGCTTCGCGCGGGTGATCCAGCAGGTCGCGACGAAGGCGTCGGTGGCGACGCTGGTCCTGCTGACCGTCCTGTTCTTCACCGTCGTCGACCGCTCCGCCCCCTCGGACCGCTTCGTGTCGGACCACGCCGGGCAGTGGGGCGCGTCGCTCTACATGACGGTGTTCTACCTGTACCTGGGCGCCGCGTCGGCCGTGTGCGCGTACCAGTGGGCCCTGGCGACGGCGAACGCGCCGCTGAGGCACCTGCGGGTGGGGCTCGGGATGATGACGGCGGCGATGTTCATCGGCGTCGGGTACACGGTGAGCCGGACGCTGTTCCTGTGGATCAGCGTCGTGGAGGAGCCGACCGTCGACTTCGCGCGGACCTTCGACAAGGCGACGGAGGCGGCGCAGGTCCTGCTGTTCGCGCTGTTCGCGATCGGGGCGTCCATCCCGGCGTTCAGCACGGGCTGGCGGCGGGTGCGGCTGTGGCGGGCGCAGGTCGCGCTCCACCCGCTGTGGCGGGAGCTGATGGCGGCCTTCCCCGACCAGCCGTTCGCGCCGCCCGCGTCGCTGGCGCGGGAGCTGACCCGCTTCGACACCCCGGCCGACCTGCGGGTCGACCGGTGGGCGGCGGACATCGCGGACGCGGTGGAGAAGCTCCGCCACCACGTGCCGGACGGGCTGCTCCCGGCGGCGCGCAAGGCGGCCGGCTCGGCGGGCCCGGTGGCGGACGCGTACTGGATCAAGGCCGCGCTGGCGGCGAAGGCGGCGGGCGCCCCGGCGGGCGAGGCGGCGGACTTCGACACCCGCCAGGCGGCGGACCAGGACGGCGAGGTGGCGTGGCTGGTGCGGGTCGCCCAGGCGTACCGGTCGATACCGGAGGAGAGCGCGAGGCGGTTGCTCGCATGACGGCCACGAACCCCAACCCGGACCCGTCCACGGACCCGGACGCGTCCACGGACCCGAACCCGTACCCGAACCCGCCTATGGACCCGAACCCGGACCCGGACCCGCCTACGGTCCCGGACCCGGATCCGGTCGTGACCGCGGCTCGGCGGGTGACCGACGCCCTCCAGCCGCGCAACGTCCTGCTCGGCGGCATGCTCGCCATCGGCGCCTCCGCGGCCGGCCACTGGACGGGCCTCCTGTGGGGCCTGCTGGGCGCCCTGTGCGCGGGCATCGTTCCGGCCGCGTACATCGAGTGGGAGCGCGGCCGGGGCCGCTGGGGCGATCGGCACGTCGTGGACCGCACCAAGCGCGCGCCGATCTTCTTCGTGATCCTCGGCTCGATCGGTACGGGCTCGGCGCTCATGGTCCTGGGCGGCGCGCCGACCGGCATCCTGATCGCCATGCTCGCGCTGTGGGTGATGACGGTGGGGCTGCTCGCCGTCAACACGGTGTGGAAGATCTCCGTGGACTCGGCGGTCGCGTCGTCGGTGGTGACGCTGCTGGCCTGCGTCCACTCGGCGTGGTGGCTGCTCGCGTACGGCGTGACCGCCGCGGTCTGCTGGTCGCGCGTGGCGCTCCGCTACCACACCACGGCCCAGACCCTGGCGGGCGCGGGCCTCGGCGCGGCGACGGCGCTGGCGTACCTGCCGGGGTGACGCGGCCTCCCCGCGCCGCCCCGGCCGCACCGACACGACCACCGCCACCGCCACGGCCCCGGCCCCTCCGGTCGCCCCGGCCCCGCGACCGGCACGGCCCCGTGACCGGCACGGAGGGCGCGGCGAGTACGGCGGGCCTCGCCGGGCCGTCAGGCGCCGAGGGAGCGCATGACCTCGCCGGTCAGGCGGTCGGCGTCGTCCAGGGCTGCGTGCAGGGACGCGGGCGAGGTCCCGGTGGCGGCGAACAGGGCGTGGGCGCGCGGGGCGAAACCGGCGGGCGCGCAGGCGAGCCGACCGGCCTCGTCCACGGCGCCCTTCTCGTTCAGCACCCAGGTCCCGGCGTGGGCGTGCAGGGCGTGGACGAGGAGGCCGACCGCGCGGAAGAGGCACCCCGCGACGTAGAAGGCGTCCCCGCGCGCCGCCCCCTTGCGGGCGCCCGCCAGGATGAAGGGCGCCTCCCAGCGGGCGTTGTCGACGAGGGCGTCCCGCAGGGGGGCCGGGTAGTGCCGGACCCGCTCGCGGAGGGCCGCCAGTTCGCCGGACGGGTCGGCGAGCACCCGCCCGAGGGCCAGCTCCCCGACGTACGCGTGCGAGTACACCCCCAGCGGGTGCCCGGCCTGCGCCCCGACCTCGTACCGCCCGGCCCGGCACTGCTCCCAGATCCGGCGCACCCGGTCGAGGTCCCGGTAGATCCAGTCGATCCGCCGCCCGTCCACGGTCAGCCACGCCCCGCCGTCCACCCAGGGCCCCCAGCCGCCGGGTTCCGTCACGTCGACGGTCCCGCCGGCCAGCTCGGCCGCGAGCACCCGCAGCGCGCCGGTGTCCAGGGGCGCCCGGTAGTACAGCCCCAGGTCGTAGTCGGAGTCCGCCCGTTCCGCCCCCCGCGCCCGGCTCCCGCCCAGGCACACCCCGACGACGCCCCGCACCCCGACCAGCCGCTCCGCGATCTCCGCCACGTGTTCCATGCCCCCAGTCTGGGAGGACCGCCCCGCCGCCCGCGACGGGTTTGTCGCCGCCCGCGCCGCGGTCTAGGCGCCGAGCGCGCGGCCCAGGGCCAGGCCCGCCGCCGCGGCGCCCAGGGACGCGGCGACCGTCACCACCGCGTTGAGGGCCGCGTACCGGGGGGTGCCCGCGCGGGTCAGGAGGAGCGTCTCGTACGAGAAGGTGGAGTACGTGGTCAGCGCGCCGCACAGGCCCGTGCCCAGCAGGGCGTACGCCGGGGCCGCCACCGCCGCGCCCGCGAGGACGCCCAGGACGAGGGAGCCGAGGACGTTGACCGTCAGGGTGCCCCACGGGAAGGCCGTGCCGTGGCGGGCCCGGACCGCCCGGTCGGCCAGGTACCGCAGCGGGGCGCCCAGCGCTCCGCCCACCAGGACCAGCAGCCACGTCATCCGACCGGGCCCGCCCCGTGGGCGCGGGGCGCGGCCTCCGCGCACAGCGGCCCGCGGTGCCGCCGGTCCGGCACCCCGCCGGGGGCCGTCCGCCACGCCACCGCGCCCGCCGGCCGGATCCACCCCGTCATGCCCGCCTCCTCCGCACCGGCGCCAGCAGGCCCCGTGTCGCCCGCGCCGCCACCGCGACCGCCAGCAGCGCCGCGACCAGCGTGCCCGCCAGGTACGCGAACGCCGTCAGGACGTGGCCCCGCTCCAGCAGCACGCGGGTCTCCAGCGCGTACGTCGAGAACGTCGTGAACCCGCCCAGCACCCCCGTGCCGACCAGGGGCCGCAGCAGGCGGTGCGGGCGCCGCACCTCGTCGAGCACCGCCATGAGCACGCCCATGAGCGCGCAGCCGGCGACGTTCGTCCACAGCGTCGCCCAGGGGAACCCGCCCGGCGCGGTGGGCAGCGCCAGCGCCACCCCGTACCGCGCTCCCGCGCCCAGCGCCCCGCCCAGGGCGACGGCGCCGAGCAGCGGGCCGTCGAGGGCGGCGGACCGGCGCGGGCGGACGCCACGGCCACGGGCCTCGCGCGCTCCGGGCGCGGAGCGGTCCTCCGGGGGCTTCGGGGTCACGGCCGAGCAGCCTAGTCGCCGCAGGGCCCGGTCGCGGCCGGTCCGGCGGCACCGCACACGCCACACGGGCCCGCACACGCCACACGGGCTCACACACGCCACACGGGCTCACACGGGCCCCGCGGGTTCGCACAGATCCCGCGGGTTCGCACAGGCCCTCCGGTTCGCACGCGTCGCACGAATCCGCACGCGTCCCGCAAGCCCGCACGTGTCCCGCAGGCCCGCACGCGTCGCACGAACCCGCACGCGTCCCGCGGGTCCGTCCCCCGCTGCGGGCTCCCCGCCCCGGTGGGACACTGGACGGGTACGACACGGAATCCACCTGCTGGAGGCGAACCCCCATGGCTTCCCTCGTCGTCGAAGACATGCTCCGCACCTACCCCGCAGACCTCGGCGGCGTCGACCGTCAGAAGCTCGTCCGCTGCGTCGAGGAGTGCACCGCCTGCGCCCAGGCGTGCAGTGCCTGCGCCGATGCGTGCCTCTCCGAGGTCCACCACCTCGACGCGCTCGCCAAGTGCATCCGCACCAACATGGACTGCGCCGACATCTGCCAGGCCACCGGCTCCGTCCTGTCGCGCCACACCGGTTACGACGCCAACCTGACCCGCGCCGTCCTGCGCGCCTGCGCCGTCGCCTGCTCCACCTGCGCCGACGAGTGCGAGCAGCACGCCTCCCGGCACGAGCACTGCCGCGTCTGCGCGGAGGCCTGCCGCCGTTGCGAGCAGGCGTGCGACGAACTCCTCGGCACCCTCGGGTGACCCGGTGGCCGGTGCGCGCCCTCGGGTGTCCTGGTGGCCGGTGCGCACCCTCGGGTACCCCGGTGACCGGTGCCCCGGGCGGCCCCGCGCCCCCGGGCGGCCCCGTCGAGCCCCGCCCCGCCGGGTCCCGGCCGGGCGGGGCTCAGCCGGCGGTGAGGAGACGGCTCACCAGGCCGTCCACGTCCACCCGCTCCTCGCCCTCCGGCACCACCTCGTACGTCCGCTCCAGGAAGCGCGCCAGCGACTCCTCGCCCACCGTGAAGTCGGCCTCGCCGCACAGTTCTATGTGCACGCCCGGCCATATCCGGACGTCGCCCTCCCCGACCGCGCGCCGCATCCCCTCCCGCAGCATCTCCCGGTCCAACCGCCACTCCGCGTACACGTATTCGCCGTCCGTGAACGCCACGCGCACCGCGTACGGGTCGGTCTCGTCATAGGTCATGTGGGCCAGCACCGGCAGTTCGTGAAGGCGCATGAAGAGCTTGTCGTGCAGGACCGCGTTCATGGGTTCCTCCCGGGGTTCTCGGGGCGGGCTCCGAAAGAAGTTCCCTCCCAGGTGCCCCCGAGGAGCGGCCCCTATCCTGCTGACCGCGAATCGGCCCGGACCGTGACTGATTGATCAACTATCGTACGTTCAGCGTGAGATGTGTCGCATGTCGGCTTTGGAGTTCTTCGGGGAGGGGATGCCCCGCCTACCGTGGGCGGGTGCCTTCCCTGACGCCTCTCGCCGCCGTCGCCACGACGTTCGCGCCGCGCCTGGCCGAGTTCGCCTTCGAGCCCGGCTTCGCCGCCGCCGTCGACCAACACGTCGCCGCGGTGCGCGAGCGCGTCGGCGCCGCCGGCCCGGACCTCGTGCCGAGGCCGCCCGACGGGGAGGTGCTCTCCGACTACGCGCTCGGTTTCCTCGACGCCCTCGCCGAGACCGGCTGGGACGAGCCGCCGGGGTACGACTTCGCGGTGTGCCGGCTGACGGCCGTCTGCTGGCTGATACACCGCTACGACCTGCTGGGCGGGCCGGTCCGCGACGGCGACCGCACCCCGGACGCGGTCCGGGACCGGGACCGGGAGCGGAAGGCGGTCCAGGACCGGGACGCGGACCGGGACGCGGACCGGGACGCGGACTGACGGCTCAGATCCGGCTCGCCCCGCCCGTACCGCGGCGCTCCCGCTCCTGCTCGCGCTGCCCGGACACCGCGTCCTCACGGCCGGCCAGGTAGGCCCCGGAGCCGGTGCGGGCCTTCGAGGACTCCTGCTCGGCGGCGCTCATCCAGCGCTCCACCCGGTGCCTCATCGGGACGATCGCGCCGCCGCCGACCCCGACGATCAGGATGCCGGCCGCCGTCGCGAGCACCGCGTACAGCACGGGCTGGGTGACGGCCGTGGCGATGCCGGCCTGGCTCAGCGCGGCGATCACGCCGAGTGCGACGATCACGCCCCAGACGACGGTCGCGACCGTGTTGCCGTACGAGACGCCGGAGAGGACGCCGCGCACGACGGTGCGGACGGCGTTGGCGATGGCCATCGCGACGACCACCAGGACCAGCGCGACCAGGGCCCTCGGCAGCCAGGCGACGATGCCGTCGATCATGCCGCTGATCGGGTTCGGCCCGAAGACGCCGAAGGCGAGCTGCAGGGTGACGAGGAGCAGCCCGTAGTAGACGACCTTGCTCAGGATGCCGGTCGCGTCGTACTGCGAGTTCGCGAGCGCCCGGGAGGACCCCGCGCGCTCGCTGAGCCGCTCGAAACCGACCTTCCGCAGGACCCGGTCCACCACCTTGGCGATGACCTTGGACACGAACCAGCCGATGGCCAGGATGACCAGGAACGCCACGAACTTCGGGACGAACTGCGCGACCTTCGACCAGGCGTCGGTGACGCCCTGCTGGAAGTCCACCGCGAGAACGGTGGTCGAGGGGTACTGGGTCATGCGTGGCCCTCCGCTCGGCGAGCCCCCCATGGGACGCTTACCCCTCCGGGATACCAGCGCCGGCCCGGCCGTGCTCCCCGGGCGGCCTCCGGCAGGGCCGTCCGGCTGACGACGGGGAGCGGGGCCCGGAAGCGGGTGCCCCGGACGGCGGGGCGGCACCACCCGGTCGGGTGGGTGCCGGGGGCGGTGGGGCGGGGGCCGTACGCCGGTTGGTGCACGCCGGGGAGCGGGGCGGACGCAGGGTTCCTACCGTGACGGAATGATCGTCGGTTCTTCGGCCCGCTTCGCCGCGGGTCTCGTCGCCCTCCTGCTGCTCGTCCTCCTCCTACCGTTGCTCGTGCTGTCGTCCGCCGTGTCGGTCGCCGCGCCCCGCCCGAGCGAGCCGATGCCGCCCCGCCCCGGCGCCCCCGCCGACCCGGCGCTGCTGCACCGGGACGGCACGCAGGTGCGGCTCCCGTCCGGCGTCGCCCCGCCGCCCGCCCTGTCGGCGCGCTCCTGGCTCGTCGCGGACGCCGACACCGGTGACGTCCTCGCCGCGCACAACGCCCACAAGCGGCTGCCGCCCGCCTCCACCCTGAAGGCCCTCTTCGCGCTCACCGTGCTGCCCAGGCTGTCGCAGACCGCGCGGCACACCGTGTCCGAGCGGGAGCTCGCCGGCATCGGCGCGGGCAGCAGCCTCGTCGGCGTGAAGGAGGACGTGACGTACCAGGTCGCGGACCTCTGGCGCGGGGTGTTCCTGCACTCCGGGAACGACGCCGTCCGCGTCCTGGCCGGCCTCAACGGCGGCTGGGAGGCCACCGCGCGCCAGATGGAGGCCACCGCCCGGGCCCTCGGCGCGCTCGACACGAAGGTCGTGTCGCCGGACGGGTACGACGCTCCGGGCCAGGTCTCGTCCGCGTACGACCTCGCCGTCTTCGGCCGCGAGGGGCTGCGCGACCCGGACTTCGCCCGGTACTGCGCCCTGCCGTACGCGACGTTCCCGGCGGACGGCTGGTCGTACGGCATCCGCAACACCAACCGCCTCCTCACCGGCGAGGACGGCGTCGCCCGCTACCCCGGCGTCCTCGGCGTGAAGAACGGCTACACCAGCGGCGCCGGCCACACCCTGATCGCCGCCGCCCGGCGCGGCGGACGCACCCTCGTCGTGACGGTCATGAACCCGCGCTCCGGCGGCGGGAGCGCGGTGTACGAGGAGGCCAGGCAACTGCTGGACTGGGGGTTCGGCCCCGGCGCGAAGGTCCGGCCCGTCGGGTCGCTGCTGCCGCCCGCCGCCGCGAGGCCCGTGACGTCCGCGGCACCGGAGGCACCGGTCGCGCCCGAGGCGGGCCGGGCGACGGTCGCGGGAAGGGCGCCCGGCGCGGCCCCCGCCACCGCCTCCGTGCCCGGCCCCGCCCCGGCCCCCGCCTCCGCCTCCGGTGAGGTGCCCGCCGCCGGGCCCGGGGCCCCGCTCCCCGCCCGTGGTGCGCCCGCCCGGGGCACCGCCCCGTCCGGTGGCGCCCCCGATGCGTCCGACCCCGCCGCGCCCCGCCCGGCGGCGGCGCGAACGGCGGTGGCGGCGGGCGCCGAGCCGTCGTCCAGCCCCCTGGTCCCCGTCCTCCTGGTCGGTTCGGCGTGCGCGGCCGCCGCGACCCTGTGGACGGTGCGGCGGCGCGCGGCACGCTAGGGGGCGCCGCCGGTCAGGCGGCCGGGTCGGCCCCGCTCCCGTACGGGCGGGTGATGATCTCCATGGCCTGGCGGGACGGGTCGAGGAAGTACAGTCCGCGCCCGCCGTCGTTGCGGTTGATCTCGCCGGGCCGCTCCTGGCGCGGGTCGGCCCAGAACGGGATCCCGGCCCGCCGGATCCGCTCGAAGGCCGCGTCGAACTCGGCCTCCGAGATCAGGAACGCGTAGTGCTGCATGGTGATGTGCTCCTCGGGGACCGTCGCGAAGTCGAGGGTGACCCCGTTGGCGGTCTGCACCGGGAGGAACGGCCCCGTCTCGGCGCCGACCTCCAGTCCGAGCACGTGGGCGAGGAACTCGGCGGACTCCCGCTTGTCCCGCGCGGCGACGATCGTGTGGTTGAGCTCTACCGGCATGGTGGAATGCCTCCGTCAGGCATCTCGCGGACACCTCCATGCCTCACCCGGTCGGTGACCGGCACGCGATGCCGCGCCGTCGAGCCTAGGAAGACCGTCCCGCGGGTGTCGAGCGCTTTTCGGTCAGCCCGAGCGCCCACCGCTGCGCCGACTCCAGCGGCCCCGCCGGGAACCGCCGCAGCCACAGCGACGACGCGACGAGCAGCAGGACACAGACCGCGGCCCACAGGCCCATCACCCACCACGGCTCCCAGCCGCGGCCCCCGCCGCCCAGCCGCGCCGCCAGCCCGAGGCCGAACCCGTACGAGACGAGGACGCACAGCAGGTTCTGCAGGACGTACCCGGACAGGGCCGTGCGGCCCAGGGACGTGAGGCCCCGCGTCAGCGGGCCCGGGCGCCGGACCCGGTCCACGACGGCGCCGACCAGGCCGATGTACCCGACCGCGACCAGCGGCGCCGCCCCGTACCGGCCCAGCAGGAACCAGTCCTCGCCGCCCGCCGCGCACGCCGCGTTCAGCGGCACGCCCAGGCCGAGGCCCCACCGCAGCATCCGCGCCCGGATCCGCCGCCCCGTCCCGTCCGCGCCGAACGCCCCCGCCCGCAGCAGCCGCACGCCCAGCAGGAACAGGAACAGCAGCAGGCCGAAGGTGAGGACCGGCTCCAGCCGCAGGGCGACGGCGTTCTCCAGCCGGAACGCGACCTGGTCCGCCCAGCTCCCGTGCGCGTACAGGTCCACGACCTCCGGCGACACGCCGTCGCCCCCGTCCCCGTACGCGACGAGCGCGGCCGTCAGCAGCCCCATCAGCGTCAGGTGCAGCCCGGCCGCCCACACCGCCGCACGGCGGCGGGCCCGCGCCGAGCGGGTCAGCAGCCAGGCGGTGAACAGGGCCGTCACGGCGTACCCCATGAGCACGTCCCACGCGAAGACCAGCAGGAAGTGCAGGGTGCCCTCGACGAAGAGGAACAGCGCCCGCCACCGGTACCGGCCCGGCCACGGCTCGCCGCGCCGCTCGGCCGACCGGTACTGGATGGCCAGCCCCGCGCCGAACAGGATCGTCAGCAGCGACAGGAACTTGCCGTCCGCGGCCAGCCGGAACACGGCCTCCGCCACGTCCCCGGCCGCGCCGGTCGACCCGCCCGGGGTCGTTCCGCCGGTGAGGACGCCCCACTCGGCACCCGGACCGGTGAAGATCCACACGTTGGTCATCAGCGTGCCCAGGATCGCGACCCCGCGCAGCACGTCCAGCAGCGGCATCCGCCCGCCGGCCCGGCCACCGGTCCCCCCGCCGGCCTCCGCCCCGCGTGCTCCGGTGCCCGCGGCTCCCGCAGGGCCCGCCGGCCCTGTCGGCCCTGCCGATCCCGTCGTCCCCGTCGTCCCCGTCGTTCCTGTCGTCATGCGTCCCATCGTCCGCAGGGCCCTGCCCCGGTGCGTCGTGTCCGGGGACGAACCGCCGCTGCGCCGAAGGATGTAGTCCGTGCCGCCGCCGGTACGGGTCCTCCTGCCCGCGACGTACACCCCGGCCGCCGCGCGCCCTGCTCCGCCCACCCCTCGGGCGGCCCGGCGGCCCGGCCGTCGTCGGCGGTGGGCCGGCCGTCGCCGGTGGCGGCCCCGTGGCGGTGGGGTGCGGCGGTGGAGACACGACGCCCGCACGCCGTGGCCGGCGGCCGTGGCGGCGGTGGGCTGCCGGGACGGCCGACCCGGGGACCCGGGGACCCGGAGATCCGGAGATCCGGAGATCCGGGGTGGGGACGAGGCGAGAGGAGTGAGGGACCACCGGAAGGGGTGAGGGACCGCCGGGAGGGGTGAGGGACCGCCGGGAGGCGTGAAGGGCCGCCGGGAGGAGGCGGTGGTGGCGCGGGGTGTGGTCAGGTCGGCGCGGTGGCGCGCGACGCGGGGCGGTGGGCAGGCCGCGCGCCGGTTCCCCGCCGCGCACCACCGCTCCCGGCGCTCATGCGGCGACCGGCAGCCGTACGTTCTCCACGAACGCGAGGAGGTTGGTCCGCATCCGCTCGATCCGTTCCTCCACACCGAGCGACTCCTCGTAGCGGGTGCGGAGCGCGGGCTGCCGCTTGCCGCGCACGTACAGCGAGCAGGCGAGGTCGGAGCAGACGTAGATGCCGACGGTGTTGCCGTCCCGGCCGGAGGCGCCCGCGCGCGCCGCGGCGAGCAGCGTGACGCCGGAGGAGGCGTGCCCGGTGAGGCAGATCCGGCAGAGGCTCGACTTCACGGCGCTGGTACGGGCCTTTTCCGGCACCCGCAGGGTGATCCCGACGGGGCCGTCGCCCGCCTGCCCCGGCACGGCGCCCGGGGGGAGGACGATGTGGGCGCGGAGGGGGGCGCCGGGATCGCGCCAGCCGAGGAAGTCCAGGTCGTCCCAGGGGAGGTCGGCGAAGTCGGCCGGGAGCTTGAGGCGGGCCGCGTCGCCCTTGGAGCAGTTCACGAAGGACGCGCGGATCTGTTTCTCGGAGAGGGGTTCCACGTGGTCCGACCGTACGGGACGCCTGGGGTGGTACGCATGTGATTTTCCGTTTGGTTCGCTTTCCGTGGGTACTCGGTCGCCATGAGTACACAGACGGCCGCCGGTTCCGGCGGCGGCACCCAGACGCCCTCTTCCCCCCAGCCGATCTCGCTCTTCCGGGACATCCAGGGCAGAGTCCGCACGTGCAGGCCCGCGCGCACGGACAGAGAGTCCGAGGACCCGGCGGCGCGGGAGTGGCACATCGTCCTGGGCGAGGACTGAACCCGGCCTACCCCGTCAGGTGCGCGTAGCTCCGCGGGTGCTCCGCCAGGAACTCCCGCAGGGTCATGGGCGCGTGTCCCGCCAACCGCTCGACGGTGTCGGAGACCGCGCCCAGCTCGCCGCGGGCGACCGCCTCGTACGAGCTGACCCAGCCGTCGACCTCCCACGGTTCGGCGCCGTACCCCGCGCGCGACGCGTACGCCTCGTCGCGGGTCTCCGGGACGTAGCGGACGGTCCGGCCGGTGGCCCGGGACATCTCCTCGGCCGCTTCGGCGAGGGTGAACGCCTCACCGCCCGTCACGTCGTACGCGGCGCCGTCGTGCCGCCCGTCGCGGGCGAGCAGGACCGCCGCGGCCACGTCGGCGACGTCCTCGTGCGCGACGGCGGCGACCCTGCCGTTCCCCGCCGGGCCGCGGATGACGCCGTCCCCGCCGGTCATCGCGGGGATGCCCGCGAGGTACCAGTTGTCGCGGAGGAACGTGTGCGCCAGGCCCTCGTGGGCGCGGACGTACTGCTCCGTGTGCCAGTGGTCGCGCGCGAAGGTGAAGGTCGCGTCGGGCGCGGCGCCCTGGAACGACAGGTACACGATCCGCCCGACCCCCGCCGCCACGGCCGCGTCGACGGCCGTGCGGTGCTCCGCCACGCGGCCCGGGCTCTCGTGCGCCGACACCAGGAACAGCGTGTCGGCCCCGTCCAGCGCGGCCCGCATCGCCTCCCCGTCCCCGTACGCGGCGGGCGGCGCCTTCACGGCCCCCGGCACGTCCGGCAGCCGCCCGGGGTCCCGCCCCACCAGCCGCAGGGGCACCCCGGCCGCGCCCAGCCGGTCGGCCACCCGCCGCCCGACCCGTCCACTGGCCCCGGTCACGGCCACGACGTCATCGCTCATACGGACCAGTCTCCGTCCCGCGCCGCCCGCCGGCACCCGGAGCGGCACCGGGACGGCCCGTACGATCCGCGCGGTCCGCCCGGCTCCCGTGATCTGGGCGTTCCGTCCGGCCCGCGCGTTCCGTGCGGTCCACGCGTCCGCGCGGTCCTTGTGATCCGCGCGACCCGTGCGGCCTGTGCGTCTACGCGGCCTGTGCGTCTACGCGGCCTGTGCGTCTACGCGGTCGACCCGGACCTTGCGGTCCACCCGGCCCGTGCGGTCCGCCCCGCTCGCGCGGCCCGTGCCGGCGGCCCGGCCCGTGCGCCCCGTGCTAAGACCTCCGCCCGGGGTGCGCCGGCACGTCCGGGCGCTACTCGGCGTCCCCGCCCTCCAGGTTCCCCTCGGTCTCCAGGTACACCTGCTTCAACGCCTCCAGCACCTGCGGGTCCGGCTTCGCCCACATGCCGCGGGACTCGGCCTCCAGCAGTCGCTCCGCGATGCCGTGGAGGGCCCACGGGTTGGCCTCCTGGAGGAAGGCGCGGTTCTCCGGGTCGAGGACGTACGCCTCGGTCAGCCTGTCGTACATCCAGTCCGCGACGACGCCCGTCGTGGCGTCGTACCCGAAGAGGTAGTCGACGGTCGCCGCCAGCTCGAAGGCGCCCTTGTAGCCGTGGCGGCGCATCGCCTCGATCCAGCGGGGGTTGACGACGCGCGCGCGGAACACGCGGGACGTCTCCTCGACCAGCGTCCGCGTCCGCACCGTCTCGGGGCGGGTCGAGTCGCCGATGTACGCCTCGGGCGCCGTGCCGCGCAGGGCGCGGACGGTGGCGACCATGCCGCCGTGGTACTGGAAGTAGTCGTCGGAGTCCGCGATGTCGTGCTCGCGGGTGTCCGTGTTCTTCGCGGCCACGGCGATCCGCCGGTACGCCGTCTCCATCTCCTCGCGCGCGGGCCGCCCGTCCAGGCCGCGGCCGTACGCGAAGCCGCCCCACACCGTGTACACCTCGGCGAGGTCCGCGTCGGTGCGCCAGTCGCGGGAGTCGATCAGTTGGAGGATGCCCGCGCCGTACGTACCGGGGCGGGAGCCGAAGATGCGGGTCGTGGCGCGCCGCTCGTCGCCGTGGACGGCCAGGTCGGCCTGGGCGTGGGCGCGGACGTGGTTCTCCGCGGCCGGTTCGTCCAGGGAGGCGACGAGCCGCACCGCGTCGTCCAGCAGCCCGACCGTGTGCGGGAACGCGTCGCGGAAGAAACCGGAGATGCGCAGCGTCACGTCGATGCGGGGGCGGCCCAGCTCGGCGAGCGGGATGGGCTCCAGGCCGGTGACGCGGCGCGAGGCGTCGTCCCAGACGGGGCGGACGCCCAGCAGCGCCAGCGCCTCCGCGACGTCGTCGCCGCTGGTGCGCATCGCGCTGGTGCCCCACAGGGACAGGCCGACCGAGGTGGGCCAGTCGCCGTTGTCGGCGCGGTACCGCTCCAGGAGGGAGTCGGCGAGGGCCTGCCCGGTCTCCCAGGCGAGGCGCGACGGGACGGCCTTCGGGTCGACGGAGTAGAAGTTCCGGCCGGTCGGCAGGACGTTGACCAGGCCGCGCAGCGGGGAGCCGGACGGGCCGGCCGGCACGAAACCGCCGTTGAGGGCGTGCACCGCGTGGTCGAGCTCGGCGGTCGTCGCGGCGAGGCGCGGCACGACCTGGCGGGCGGCGAAGTCGAGGACGGCGGCGACCTGTTCGCCGTGGCCCTCCGCCACGGACGCGACCGCGGCCGGGTCCCAGTCGGCCTCCTCCATGGCCTCGACGAGGGCGCGGGCCTTCGCCTCCGCCTCGTCGGCGGTGGTGCGGGTCGCGGCGGACTCGTCCAGGCCGAGCGCCTCGCGCAACCCGGGCAGCGCCTGCGTACCGCCCCAGATCTGGCGGGCGCGGAGGATGGACAGGACCAGGTTGACCCGCTCGGGTCCGGTCGGGGCGGTGCCGAGGACGTGCAGGCCGTCGCGGATCTGGGCGTCCTTCACCTCGCACAGCCAGCCGTCGACGTGCAGGAGGAAGTCGTCGAACCCGTCGTCGTCGGGCCGGTCCTCCAGGCCGAGGTCGTGGTCGAGGCGGGCGGCCTGGATGAGGGTCCAGATCTGCGCGCGGATCGCGGGGAGCTTCGCCGGGTCCATGGAGGAGATCTGCGCGTACTCGTCGAGCAGTTGCTCCAGCCGCGCGATGTCGCCGTAGGAGTCGGCGCGGGCCATCGGCGGTACGAGGTGGTCGACGAGCGTGGCGTGGGCGCGGCGCTTGGCCTGGGTGCCCTCGCCGGGGTCGTTGACGAGGAACGGGTAGATCAGCGGCAGGTCGCCGAGGGCCGCGTCGGGGCCGCACGCGGCGGACAGGCCGGCGTTCTTGCCGGGCAGCCACTCCAGGTTGCCGTGCTTGCCGAGGTGGACCATGGCGTCCGCGCCGAAACCGCCGTCGGACGCGGGTGTGGCGATCCACCGGTAGGCGGCCAGGTAGTGGTGGGACGGCGGCAGGTCCGGGTCGTGGTAGATCGCGATCGGGTTCTCGCCGAAGCCGCGCGGCGGCTGGATGAGGACGAGCAGGTTCCCCCGGCGCAGCGCGGCGAGGACGATGTCGCCCTCGGGGTTGCGGGACCGGTCGAGGAACATCTCGCCGGGCGGCGGGCCCCAGTGCTCCTCGACGGCCGAGCGCAGCTCCTCCGGCAGCGTCGCGAACCAGCGCCGGTAGTCGGCGGCCGGGATGCGGACCGGGTTGCGGGCCAGTTGCTCCTCGGTGAGCCAGTCCTGGTCGTGACCGCCCGCCTCGATGAGGGCGTAGATCAGCTCGTCGCCGTCGCCGGACGCGAGGCCCGGCACGTCCTCGTCGCCGAAGTCGTACCCCTCCTCGCGCAGCCGGCGCAGCAGGGCGACGGCGGAGGCGGGCGTGTCGAGGCCGACGGCGTTGCCGATGCGGGAGTGCTTCGTCGGGTACGCGGAGAGGACCAGCGCCAGGCGCTTCTCGGCGTTGGGGATGTGCCGGAGCCGGGCGTGGCGGACGGCGATCCCGGCGACGCGGGCCGCGCGCTCGGCGTCGGGAACGTACGCGGGCAGGCCGTCCTCGTCGATCTCCTTGAAGGAGAACGGGACGGTGATGAGCCGCCCGTCGAACTCGGGTACGGCGACCTGGCTGGCCGCGTCGAGCGGGGACAGGCCCTCGTCGTTCCCCTCCCAGTCGGCGCGCGAACCGGTGAGGCACAGCGCCTGGAGGACGGGCACGTCGAGGGAGGCGAGCGCGCCCGCGTCCCACGCCTCCTCGTCCCCGCCGGCCTGGGCCTCGGCGGGCTTGGTGCCGCCGGCGGCGAGGACGGTGGTGACGACGGCGTCGGCGCCGCGCAGCCGGTCGAGCAGCTCGGGCTCGGGGGCGCGCAGGGAGGCGACGTACAGGGGGAGGGCGCGTCCGCCGGCGTCCTCGATGGCTTCGCACAGGGCGCCGACGAAGGCGGTGTTGCCGCTCATGTGGTGGGCGCGGTAGTAGAGCACGGCGACGGTCGGGCCGTCGGTGGTGCGGGGGGTGCGCTCCAGGGAGCCCCAGGTGGGGGCGGCGGCCGGCGGGTCGAAGCCGTGGCCGGTGAGGAGGACCGTGTCGGACAGGAACCGGGCGAGCTGCTCCAGGTTGTCCGGGCCGCCGTGGGCGAGGTAGGCGTGGGCCTCGGTGGCGACGCCGATGGGGACGGTGGACGCCTCCATGAGCTGTGCGTCGGGCGCCTGTTCGCCGGTGAGGAAGACGACGGGGCGGTCCTGGGCGCGGAGCAGGTCGATGCCCTCCTCCCAGGCGCGCAGTCCGCCGAGGAGGCGTACGACGACGAGGTCGGCGCCGTCGAGGAGGCCGGGCAGCTCGTCGATGGGGAGGCGTGCGGGGTTGGCGAACCGGTACTCGACCGGGCCTCCGGCCGCGCGGGCGCTCAGCAGGTCGGTGTCGGAGTGCGACAGCAGCAGGATCACGGCGTGCCGGGCCTTCCTCGGGGTGTCCTCGCCCCGGGTGGTCGTGGGTGGCGGGAGTTCCTGACTCGCGGGACCCGGGGGCCCTGCTCACAGTGGCGGGACCGCGCCGGATTCGCACCGTGCTTCCTCCCTAGGGTCCTGGGACCCTGTGCCGTCTGCATAGTAGAGGCTGCGCGTATGCTCGCCGCCATGCCGCCCAGCCCATCAAAGCCCCGGAACGGGGGCGAATCCCACATACGGGACCGTGTCCGCGACCGTGCCGACGCGTGCCCCGGCGCGCTGCGGCTGCACCGGGCGGACGACGGCGGACTCGCCCGGCTGCGGCTGCCCACCGGCGTCCTGACGGCCCACCAGGTGGCCGTGCTGGCCGGGGCCGCGGAGCGGCTGGGCGACGGCCGGCTCGGTGTCACCTCGCGCGGCAACCTCGACCTGCGCGGCCTGCCCGACGACTGCGGGCTCGCCCTCGCGGAGCTGCTCGGCGAGGCCGGACTGCTGCCCTCGGCGGCGCACGAACGCGTGCGGAACATGGTGGTGTCGCCCCTCTGCGGACTGGACGGACGGTCCCACGGGGACGCCCAGGCGTGGGCGCGGGAGCTGGACGCGCTGCTGTGCGCGCGGACGTGGACGACCGCCCTGTCGGGACGCTTCCTGTTCGCCGTGGACGACGGGCGCGGGGACGTGGCCGGGCTGGGCGGTGATGTGACGTTGCTCGCAGAGCCGGGCGGGTGCGCTCTGGTACGGATCGGGGGCCTGTCCTGGCGGGTGGCCGCAGGCGACGCACCGTCGGCCGCGCTGGCGGCGGCCGAGGCGTTCCTGGCCGTTGCCCGGGAGGCCGGCACGGGTGCCTGGCGGGTGGCCGAACTGCCGGACGACCGGCCCCTGGAGGCGGCCGTGACGGAGTGTCTGGCGGGTGCGGGGGTGGCCACCTCCGCCGCCTCGCCGGGTGCGGTGCCGGTGGCGGCGCCGCCGGAGCCGGGTGTGGTCGGTGACCGTGCCGTGTCGGTCGTGGCGCCCCTGGGCCGGATCACCGCCGAGCAGTTCCGGGCCCTGGCGCCGGGGCCCGGGGGCGAGGTGCGGGTGACGCCGTGGCGCGGGTTCGTCGTGGCGGGCCTGCCCGGCCGCGCGGCGGCGAAGGAGCGGCTCGCGGCGCTGGACCGGGCCGGGTTCCTCACCCGCCCCGGGTCGCCCTGGCTGACGGTGAGCGCCTGCACGGGGCGGCCCGGCTGCGGCAAGGCCCTGGCCGACGTACGGGCGGACGCCCGGCCGCTGGACGACGCGGCGGTCCGGGGGCTGCCCGTGCACTGGTCCGGCTGCGACCGCCGCTGCGGCCACCCGCAGGGCGACTGGGTGGACGTACTGGCCACCGGCGACGGCACGTACGGCATCACCGTACGGACGGCACGACGAGACAACGACGACGCACAGGCACAGAGATGAGCGGGAGCACAGTGTTCGACTACGAGAAGGACGGCGCGGAGATCTACCGCCAGTCCTTTGCCACGATCCGCGCCGAGGCGGATCTCGCGGGGCTGCCCGCCGACGTCAGCCAGGTCGCCGTGCGGATGATCCACGCCTGCGGCATGGTCGATCTCGTCCGCGACCTCGCCTACACGCCGGAGGTCGTCTCCCGCGCCCGCGCCGCGCTCCGCTCCGGCGCGCCGATCCTGTGTGACGCGCAGATGGTCGCGAGCGGCGTCACCCGCAAGCGGCTCCCCGCCGACAACGAGGTGGTCTGCACCCTCTCCGACCCGTCCGTGCCCGATCTCGCCGCCGAGCTGGGCACGACCCGCAGCGCGGCCGCCCTGGAGCTGTGGCGCGACCGCCTGGAGGGCTCGGTCGTGGCGATCGGCAACGCGCCCACCGCCCTGTTCCGGCTGCTGGAGATGGTCCGGGACGGCGCCCCCCGCCCGGCGGCGGTGCTCGGCATACCGGTCGGCTTCATCGGTGCGGCCGAGTCCAAGGACGCGCTGGCCGCCTCGGACCTGGACCACATCGTCGTACGGGGCAGGCGCGGAGGCAGCGCCATGGCGGCCGCGGCGGTCAACGCGATCGCGAGCGAGGCGGAATGAGCACGCACGTTTCACGTGAAACAGTCACCGGCGCGGACACGGAGACCGGCACGGGCACGGAGACCGGCGCGGGCGCGGGCAAGCTGTACGGCGTCGGCCTCGGCCCCGGCGACCCGTCGCTGATGACCCTGCGCGCGGTGGAGGCCATCGCGGAGGCGGACGTCGTCGCGTACCACTGCGCCCGGCACGGCCGGTCCATCGCCCGGTCCATCGCGGCGAAGCACATCCGCGAGGACCACGTCGAGGAGCGGCTGATGTACCCGCTCACGGTGGAGACGACGGACCACCCCGGCGGCTACCGGGGCGCGCTGAACGACTTCTACGAGGAGGCGTCGGCACGGCTCGCCGCCCACCTCGACGCGGGCCGGACGGTGGCGGTGCTCGCCGAGGGCGACCCGCTGTTCTACGGCTCGTACCAGCACATGCACAAGCGCCTCGCACACCGCTACGAGACGGAGGTCGTCCCCGGCGTCACCTCCGTCAGCGCCGCCGCGGCGACCATCGGCAAGCCGCTGGTGGAGGCCGAGGAGGTCTTGACGATCATCCCCGGCACGCTGCCGGAGGACGAGCTGACGGCCCGCCTCGCGGCGACCGACTCGGCGGTGGTGATGAAGCTGGGCCGGACGTTCCCGGCGGTGCGCCGCGCCCTGGAGCGCACGGACCGGCTGGCGGACGCCCACTACGTGGAGCGCGCCACGATGGAGGGCCGGCGCACGGCGGCGTTCGCGGACGTGGACCCGGACACGGTGCCGTACTTCTCGGTGGCGGTGCTGCCGTCCCGCGTCGACACGGGCCCGGCCGTGCCCGAGCGGGGCGAGGTGGTGGTCGTCGGCACCGGCCCGGCGGGCCCGCAGTGGCTGACGCCGGAGACCCGCGGCGCGCTCTCGTCGGCGACCGACCTGGTCGGTTACACGACGTACCTGGACCGGGTGCCGATGCGGCCGGGCCAGCGGCGGCACGGCTCCGACAACAAGGTGGAGTCGGAGCGGGCCGAGTTCGCCCTGGACCTGGCGCGGCGCGGGCGGCGCGTGGCGGTGGTGTCGGGCGGCGACCCGGGGGTCTTCGCCATGGCGACGGCGGTCCTGGAGGCCGCGTCGCAGGAGGAGTACGCGGACGTGCCGGTGCGCGTACTGCCGGGCGTGACCGCGGCGAACGCGGCCGCGGCGAAGGCGGGCGCACCGCTGGGCCACGACTACGCCACGATCTCCCTGTCGGACCGGCTCAAGCCGTGGGAGGTCATCGCGGAGCGCCTGCGCGCGGCAGCCGCCGCCGACCTGGTGCTGGCGCTCTACAACCCGGGGTCGCGGAGCCGCACCTGGCAGGTCGGCAAGGCCCGCGAGCTGCTGCTCGGACTGCGCGCCCCCGACACCCCGGTCGTCGTGGCGCGGGACGTGGGCGGCCCGGAGGAGTCCGTCCGGGTGGTGCCGCTCACCGACCTGGACCCGGCCGAGGTCGACATGCGGACGCTGCTGCTGATCGGCTCCTCCCAGACGCGGGCGGTACGGCGCGGCGACGGGCACACGGTGGCGTGGACACCGCGGCGTTACCCCGAAACGCCCTCGGACGGCGCCGAGTAGGCGCCGCCCGCCGGCCACGGTCCCGCCCCGGCCGCCGCGCGGACGTCTCCCGCGCGGCGGTCGCGCCGGGCCGCGTGACCGGGCGTACCGGACCGCGTAACGGTCGCGTCGGGCCGCGTTACGGTCGCGCCGGTGTTCAGCGGGCCCGGGCGGCCACCCAGGCGGCGGCCTCCCCGACCGTCGCCGCCACCGGGACGCCGTCCGGGACGGGCGGCCGACGGACGATCACCACCGGCACACCGGCCTCGCGGGCGGCGGCCAGCTTCGGGGCCGTGGCCGCGCCGCCGCTGTCCTTGGTGACCAGCACGTCGATCCCGTACGTCCGCAGGACCTCTCGCTCGCCGGCCGGCGTGAAGGGGCCCCGGTCGAGCAGGACCTCCATCCGCTCCGGGTACGGCGGTTCCGGCGGGTCCACCGAGCGGACGAGGAACCACACGCCGGGCACGTCCGCGAACGCCGCCAGGCCCATGCGCCCCGTCGTCAGGAACACCCTGCGCCCCAGCCGCCCCACGGTGCGCGCCGCCTCCTCCAGGGACGCCACCGGATGCCAGTCGTCGCCCTCCACGGGGGTCCACCCGGGGCGCCGCAGAGCGAGCAGGGGAACATGGGACGTGACGGCGGCCCGCGCCGCGTTGAAACTGATCGTCCCGGCGAAAGGGTGAGTGGCGTCGATGACCGCGTCCACCTGGTGCTCCCGCACCCAGCGGGCCAGGCCGTCGGCACCGCCGAAGCCGCCGACCCGCACCTCGCCCGGCAGCGGCTTCGGGCTGGCGACCCGGCCCGCGAGCGAGCTGGTCACCCGGACGCCGTCCGCGTCCAGCGTCTCCGCCAGGCGGCGGCCCTCGGTCGTGCCGCCGAGGATCAACACATGCATGGGGCACCGTCCATGAGTACGAGCGGGGGGCGCACCGCCCAACTCAAGCACACCGGCCTCCGGCCCGGCTGGACGACCGGCGCCTGCGCGACGGCGGCCACCACGGCCGCGTACACCGCGCTGCTGACCGGGGACTTCCCGGACCCGGTGGCGATCACGCTGCCGAGGGGCCAGACCCCGGCCTTCGCGCTCGCCGCGGAGGAGCACGGCGGCTCGTACGCGATGGCCGGCGTCGTGAAGGACGCGGGCGACGACCCGGACGTGACGCACGGGGCGCTCGTCCGCTCGACGGTGCGGCTCCTGCCGCCCGGCTCCGGCGTCGTGTTCCGTGCCGGCGCCGGGGTCGGCACCGTCACTCGGCCGGGCCTCCCCCTCGACGTGGGGGAACCGGCCATCAACCCGGTGCCGCGACAGATGATCCGCGACCACGTGGCGCGGGTCGCCGCCGCGCACGGCGGCACCGGTGACGTGGAGGTCACCGTCTCCGTGGACGACGGCGAGGAGATCGCCCGATCCACGTGGAACCCGCGCCTCGGCATCATCGGCGGCCTGTCCATCCTCGGCACGACCGGGATCGTCGTGCCGTACTCGTGCTCCGCCTGGATCGACTCCATCCGCCGCGGCGTGGACGTGGCGCGCGCCGCGGGCCGCACCCATGTCGCGGGCTGCACGGGGTCGACCTCCGAGAAGACCGTCGTATCCCTGTACGACCTGCCGGAGGACGCCCTCCTCGACATGGGCGACTTCGCGGGCGCCGTGCTGAAGTACATCCGCCGCCACCCGGTGGACCGGCTGACCATCTGCGGCGGCTTCGCGAAGCTGTCCAAGCTGGCGGCGGGCCACCTGGACCTGCACTCGGCGCGCTCCCAGGTCGACAAGTCCCTCCTCGCGGACCTGGCCCGCGCGGCGGGCGCCGACGACTCCCTCGCCGCTGAGGTCGCCGTCGCCAACACGGGCCTGGCAGCACTCCAGCTCTGCGCCGCCCGCGGTGTCCCCCTGGGTGACCGCGTGGCGGAGACCGCCCGCGACCAGGCCCTGGCCGTCCTCCGCGGCGCCCCGGTCGTCGTCGACGTCGTCTGCGTGGACCGGGCGGGCACGGTGGTGGGCCGCAGTACCCCCCGCTAGGGCAGCCGGCCGCTGCGCCGACCCGCCCCGCCGGGGCCGGGGAAGCGCGCGGCGCCCCCGTCCGGTTCTCGCGAGCCGGTCGCTACGGCCGTCCCCCCCCTCCCGCGCGCTCCCCCATCCGTTCCCGCACGCGGGCGCGCAAGGGGTGGCGGGCCAGGGCTTCGAGGGTCTCCTCGACCAGCCGGCTCAGCGGGTACGGGAGTTCTTCCTCCAGGGCACCGGCCGCCTCGGCCGTCGCCGTCCACTCGGCCTCCAGGACGGGCAGCAGCGCCTCGGCGCGCGCGGTGAGCCGCGCCAGTCGGCGGCGCTGGTCGGACGGGTCCGGAGCGAGGTCGACCAGGCCGTCCTGGACGAGGTGGGCGACGGTCTGGCTGGCCGCCGAGTGGGTCACCCCGACCGCCTTGGCGATCTCCCCCACGGAGGCCGGACCCGACACCGCCAGGGCACGGACGGCCGAGGCGTACCGGGGCCGGAACCCGGTGAGTCCGAGGTCGGCGTACACGGCGGCGATCTCGCCGTCGAGAACGTCCAGTAGATGCCGCAGTCGGGTGCCCAGCAGCTCCGGGCCGTGGTCGGGGAAAGACACGTCCGTTAATGTAACAGCGCTGTTGTAATCGATGCGAGGGGGCACCATGTATCCGTTGAGCGAGCCGTACGAGCACGGGACGCTCGACGTCGGGGACGGCAACGTCCTGTATTGGGAGGCCCACGGCAACCCCGCCGGCAAGCCCGCCCTCGTCGTCCACGGCGGCCCCGGCACCGGCAGCCACCGGGGTGGCACGCGCTACTTCGACCCCGCCCGCTACCGCCTCATCGTCTTCGACCAGCGCGGTTGCGGCCGCAGCACCCCGCACGCGAGCGACCCCGCCACCGACCTGTCCGTCAACACCACGCACCACCTCCTCTCCGACATGGAACGGCTCCGCGTCCACCTGGGCGTCGACCGCTGGCTGCTGTACGGCGGGTCGTGGGGCTCCACCCTCCTGCTCGCGTACGCCGAGGCGCACCCGGACCGCGTCACGGAGATCGTCGTCTCGGCCGTCACGACGACCCGCCGCTCCGAGATCGCCTGGCTGCACGAGGGCGCGGGGCGGTTCTTCCCGGAGGCGTGGGAACGGTTCCGGGAGGGCTCCGGCACCGACGCGGACACCGCCGCCGAGTTGGTCGCCGCGTACGCCCGCCTGACCGGCGACCCCGACCCGGCCGTACGGGAGAAGGCGACGGCCGACTGGTGCGCCTGGGAGGACGCGGTGGCGTCCCTGGAGGGCGTCGCCGACCCGTACGCGGACCGGCCGGACGCCGACCGCCTCGCGATGGTCCGCATCTGCTCGCACTACTTCGCCCACGGTGCCTGGCTGGAGGAGGGCACCCTCCTCCGCGACGCACACCGGCTCGCCGGCATCCCCGGCGTCCTGGTCCACGGCCGCCTGGACCTGGGCAGCCCGCCCTCCACCGCGTGGGAGCTGGCCCGGGCCTGGCCGGACGCCGAGCTGACGGTCGTGGCGGACTCCGGCCACTTCGGCACGGAGACGACACGCGCCCACGTTCGCGAAGCCCTGGACCGCTTCGCTGCGGGACACCCGTCGGCGTGACCCCACGGGCGCAAGCCGCCGTGCGGCGGGGCGGCCCCCGCACGATCATCGATCCATGGGCATCCGCGACTCCGAGACCCGCCCCGCCCGGCGCCCCGAAGCGGGCACCCCGCCCACCCGCGGCCCATGGACCGCGGACCCCACGGGTCCCGCGGCGCCGGCGACAGCACGCGCACACGAGCAGGAGGTGAAGCACGCGGCCGAGGCCGCGAAGGAGAACACGTCGAATCAGTCGTCCACTCATGCGTCGAGAGTGACCGCTCGAGGGGAGATCGCGCGGCGAACCGTCCACAGCTTCCTCGAACAGTACGAAAAAATGACACGCATTGTGGGACATCTGTTCACAGGAGCACGGCTGATCGCTAGCTTCCCCTCAACCTCGTCCGTACGGGAAGGACCTCTGTGAACGCATCCCCTCGCAGAGCCGTGGCCGCCCTGGCCGCAGCCGCGCTCGCGACCCCGCTCCTGCTGGCTTCCGCCTCTCCCGCCTCCGCCGGCCGCGCCACCCCGGCCAAGGACGCCTCGAAGCTCGCCCGTCAGCTGGTCGACTCGGCCTCCGCCGACAGCGCCTACCGGCACCTGCGGAAGTTCCAGCAGATAGCCGACTCCGCCGGCGGAAACCGCGCGGCGGGCACGCCCGGCTACGACGCCTCGGCGGCGTACGTGTACCAGCAGCTCAAGAAGGCCGGGTACGACGTCTCGTACCAGGAGTTCCCGTTCGTACACACGGAGACGCAGGCGGAGAAGCTGGCCGTCGTCTCGCCCGCGCCCCGCGACATCACCGTCTCCGCGATGACGTACACGAAGTCGACCCCGGTCGGCGGCACGAAGGCCGCGCTGGCCGCCGCCCCCGTCGACGCGGACGGCTCACACGGCTGCGAACCGTCGGACTTCGCCGCGGGCACGTTCACCGGGAGGATCGCGCTCATCCAGCGCGGCGGCTGCACGTTCGCGGCGAAGCAGGCCAACGCCGCCGCGGCTGGCGCCGTCGGCGCCCTCGTCCACAACAACGTGGAGGGCGCCCTCGGCGGCACGCTGGGCTCCGCCGAGGCCGCGAAGATCCCCACGGGCGGCATCTCGAAGGCGGACGGCGAGGCGCTCGCCGCCGCCGTGGCCGCCGGCCCGGTCGAGGTGAACCTGGAGCTCCGCCAGCTCCAGGAGGAGCGGACCACGCGGAACGTCATCGCCGAGACCCGGCGGGGCAACGCCGCGAACACGGTGATGCTCGGCTCCCACCTCGACTCGGTCACCGCCGGCCCCGGCATCAACGACAACGGCTCCGGTTCGGCCGGCCTGCTCGACGTGGCCCTCGCGTTCGCCAAGCACAAGGACAGGACCACCAACAAGGTGCGGTTCGCCTGGTGGGGCGCGGAGGAGAACGGCCTGCTCGGCTCCGAGCACTACGTCGGCGCCCTCGACGAGCTCGGCCGCAAGGAGATCAAGCTCTACCTCAACTTCGACATGATCGCCTCGCCCAACTACGGCCTGTTCGTCTACGACGGCGACGACTCGGACGGCGCCGGTGCCCCCGCCGGGCCGGCGGGCTCCGCCCAACTGGAGCGGGACATCAACGCGTTCCTCGACAAGCGGGGCCTCCCGCACGAGGGCACGGACTTCACCGGTCGCTCCGACTACGGCCCGTTCATCGAGGTGGGCATCCCGGCCGGCGGTACGTTCACGGGCGCCGAAGGCGTCAAGACGCCTGCGCAGGCGCGGAAGTTCGGCGGGACCGCGGGGATCGCGTACGACCCCTGCTACCACGCGGCGTGCGACGACCTGGACAACATCGACATGACGGCCTTCGACGTCAACATCGACGTCATAGCCAACGCCGTGGGCACCTACGCCCACGACCTGAGCTCGCTGCGCGAGCCGGTCGAGTCCGTCCCGACGGACGGCGACGCGGGCAGCGGCGGTGGCCTGCACGACGGCCACGACCACGAGGTCACCGAGTGACACGCGAGTGACCGCCGCGCCGCCGCCCGGCCCGTGCCGGGCGGCGGCGCGGTGCCCTCCCCGCCGACGGGCGGCCCGACCTCCCCCGGAGGGGGCCGGACCGTCACCTTTCGGGCCCGAGTGATCGAAACACCCCGTTTGTCGTGATCATCGTGTCCCTCTCGGGAGGGCATCCGACGCCGCGTGGCTGCGCCGGGTGCCGCTTGCCCGGTAGGCTTTCCGTGTGATCTTCAAGCGCATCGGTAACGGGCGGCCGTATCCCGACCACGGCCGGGAAAGCACCCGGCAGTGGGCGGATGTCGCGCCGCGTCCGGTCCGCCTCGATCAGCTCGTTACCACCAAGGGCCAACTGGACCTCGAAACGCTCCTCGCCGAGGACTCGACGTTCTACGGCGACCTCTTCGCGCACGTCGTGAAGTGGCAGGGCGACCTGTATCTCGAGGACGGCCTGCACCGCGCCGTGCGCGCGGCCCTACAGCAGCGGCAGGTGCTGCACGCGCGGGTGCTGGAGCTCGACTGACCCCTTTCGGGAATGACCCTTTCCGGGATGATTCCCACCCGTCCGGCCCTCAGTCGCTGATCGTTTAGTAGGCATAGTCATCGGGCCGCACTACGCTGCGCCCATGAGCATGCTCACTCCCCCCGGTATGGGCGGAAAGTACCGCATCACGGGCACGGTGTATCCCCGTATGCGCCGACCCCGCCGCCGCGGTCGGATCGCGGTGGCCGGCATCGCCGCAGCCGCCGCGCTCGGCCTGGCCGGCTGGGGGACGCTCCAGCTCATCGACGTGTTCGGCGGCGGGAACGGGGCCGCGCCGCGGTCCACGGCCGCCGGGGTGTGCAAGCCGGCGGCCACGTCGTCCGCGGCGCGGACCGCGGCCTTCCCGAAACCGGCCGACATCACCGTGAACGTCTACAACGCGACGCCGCGGAGCGGGCTGGCCAAGACCACCGCGGACGAGCTGAAGAAGCGCGGCTTCACGGTAGGCAAGATCGGCAACGCGCCGGTCGCCTACGACAAGAAGGTGCCCGGCCCCGGCGTCCTGCTCGGCGCCCCGGGCGCCGTGAAGGGTGCCTTCCCGGTCCTGGCCACGCACCTGAAGGGCGCCACGACCAAGACGGACACGCGGGCGACGGCGGACGTGGACCTGATCATCGGTACCGCGTTCACGTCCCTGGCGGCCCCGCAGGACGCGACGGCCTCGATGACCGCCCTCCTGCATCCGAAGCCCACCCCCACGAACTGCGCCCCGAAGCCCGAGTAGCCGGGGCCGTACCGGGGCCGGGCCCGTAGCGGGGCCGGCATCAGGGCCCGAAAAGGGCTCCCCGAAAGACGCGTCCCGAGACCGGGCACCCCCCACCGCGGGCCCGGAAACCGCTCCACCGCTGGCCCGCTGGCCCGAGGCCGGACACCACCCCGCCGCGGGCCCGGAACCATCCCGCGGCTGACCCGAGGCCGGGCACCGCCCGCCGCGGGCCGGGGACTATTCCGCCGCGCCGTACATCCGGTCGCCGGCGTCGCCCAGGCCGGGGACGATGTAGCCGTGCTCGTTGAGGCGCTCGTCGATCGAGGCCGTGACGACCGTCACCGGCGCGCCCGCCAGATCGTGCTCCATCACCTCGACGCCCTCCGGGGCCGCCAGCAGGACGACCGCCGTCACGTCGTCGGCGCCGCGCCTGATCAGCTCGCGGATCGCCGCGACGAGCGTGCCGCCCGTGGCCAGCATGGGGTCGAGGACGTACACCTGGCGCCCGGACAGGTCCTCGGGCATCCGCGTCGCGTACGTCGACGCCTCCAGCGTCTCCTCGTTGCGGATCATGCCGAGGAACCCGACCTCGGCGGTCGGCAGCAGCCGCACCATGCCGTCGAGCATGCCCAGTCCGGCGCGCAGGATCGGCACCACCAGGGGCCGCGGGTGTGACAGCTTCACCCCGGCCGTCGCGGTGACCGGCGTCTCGATCCCGACCTGCTCGGTGCGCACGTCACGGGTCGCCTCGTACGCGAGCAGGGTCACCAGCTCGTCGGCGAGCCGCCGGAAGGTGGGGGAGTCGGTGCGCTTGTCGCGCAGCGTGGTGAGTTTGTGCGCCACCAGCGGGTGGTCGACGACGTGGATCCGCATGGCCACAACAGTAGCCCGCACTGGCATCAACCCACGCCGTGGAGGGAAGGTGGAGTCGGACGAACGCATCCCTGGGGTGGTGGTGTGGCCATGCCTGACCAGGAAGAATCCGACGGCCGCCGGGCGGCGGTCGACGCGGAGCGCAGGCGCCGCAGAGCGCAGTTCCTGCGTGAGCTGAACGAGGCGCGGGCGCTGCGCGAGCGCGTCCAGCCGCGCCGCGCCAGGGCGGCGCGGATGCGGCAGGCGATGCGCATGCGGACGTTCCGCTGGTAACCCGCCGCGCCCCCCGGGCCCCGGCGGGACGCCCGCCGCCGCCCCGGCCGCCGCCGGTGGCTCGCCGTACGGAGGCCCGACCGCCGCCGGCGACGCGCCGTACGCCGACCGTACGTCGACCGGACGCCTGCCGGTCGCGCGCCGTGCGCGCACCTCGCGAGCCCGCGGCCGACGCCCCGCCGTGCCCCTTCGTGATCACCGCGCCGACTGTGCCGGAGATACGGGGGGCGGCGTGACGCCGACCGGGTCGCGGGCTCAGACTGGTGCACGACGCAAGAGCGGAACGCCTCTCCTTGAGGCCCCGCATCTGCCACGATGCCGAGTGGGCGGGGCATTCAGGAGCGTGCCGCCCGATCGTCACACCTCTGATCAGTGGGAGAGTCACGGTGTACTTCGCCGCACTGCTCACGCTCACCGAAGACGGGTGGGTAGCGAGCGACACAGAGCTCGACGATGTGGAGACCCTGGCGGATCTGACCGACCTGGCCCGCGAAGCCTCGCCGGACGCCGACACGGTGCTCGTCTTCATCGAGCAGGAGGACGCGTGGTTCGGCATCGTCCGCGTGGAGGGCGAGGACGACCCTCGCATCTTCGTGTCGGACGGGGCCGCCGCCGCCCGCTCCTCGTACGGGGAGATCCTGACCAAGGAACTGCTGGGCGACGACCGGGCCGACGAAACAGCGGACCTGGACGCGCTGGACCTGGACGGCACCGAGGACGGGGAGCCGGACGACACGGAGGAGGAGACGGAGGCGGCGGCCGAGACCGTGCCCGCCGCGCCGGTCGGTGACCGGCTGATCCTGGACGACCTGGGCATGTCGGAGGAGGAGCTGCTGGCTCTCGACACCGACGCGCTCACCGAGATCGCGGACGCGCTGGGGGCCTCCGAGGTGCTGGAGGCCGTCCGCTAGTGCACGTCCCTCCGACGGGCGAGCCTTCATCGCCCGATCCCATATCCGCCTCCACCGGCGTCGGCGCCCCCGCGCCCGACCCCGTGCGCGCCCCCTGGCGGGCGCCCATGGAGCGGGCGTTGGCGGAAGCCGAGCGTGCCGCGCTGGCCGGCGACGTGCCGGTCGGCGCGGTGGTGCTCGGACCGGACGGCGCCCTCCTCGCGACCGGTCACAACGAGCGCGAGGCCACCGGTGATCCGACCGCGCACGCCGAGGTGCTGGCGCTCCGTCGCGCGGCAGAGCGGCTCGGCGCGTGGCGGCTGGCCGGCTGCACGCTCGTCGTGACGCTGGAGCCGTGCGTGATGTGCGCGGGCGCCCTCGTCCAGTCCCGCGTGGACCGGCTGGTGTTCGGCGCGCTCGACGAGAAGGCCGGCGCGGTCGGTTCGCTCTGGGACCTCGTACGGGACCGGCGTCTCAACCACCGCCCCGAGGTCGTCCACGGCGTACTGGTCGAGGAGTGCGCCGAGCTGCTCACCCGCTTCTTCCGCGACCGCTGAAGGGGCGGCTCCGGACGGTCCCCGTCCGCGCCCGCCTCCCCCGATACGGATTTCTGCGTCGGGGCACCTTTGGGATAAGCTCTCTCTCGGTAGCGTGTCCGAGCGGCCGAAGGAGCTCGCCTCGAAAGCGAGTGTGGCGCAAGTCACCGAGGGTTCAAATCCCTCCGCTACCGCTGGTAGAAGAGGCGCACGGTTCATCGAGCCGCGCGCCTCTTCGGCTTCCGTCTCAGTTCCCGTCTCAGTTGGTCGCTACGAGCGCCCCGGCGGCTCCGTCGTCGCCGTCGTTTGGTCCGTCTCGATCCGGCTTCCAGATGAGTCCGTCGACCTGCCTAGCGACATCGCTGCGAACGGAGTCGACCATGTGTTGGTACCGCGCAGCCATGGCCGTGGTGGACCACCCCATGAGCCCCATGACGGCCCGTTCGGAGACTCCGAGGATCAGCAGGACCGTGGCAGCAGTGTGCCGAGCATCGTGCAAACGGCCGTCCCGGACCTTCGCGTCGTTCAGTAGCTCCTTCCAGTCGTCGTAGTCCGTTCGGGGGGATGTGCCCCGGCCAGTCGTCGTCGCGAAGAGCCACCCCTCGTCCGCCCAGTCGCTCCCGGCCGCTGTCCGCTCCTCCGCCTGCTTGGCTCGGTGGGTCCGAAGAAGGTCTACGAGCTGTGAGGGCAGCCCTACGGCCCGCCGTCCGGCGCGAGACTTCGTGTCGGCCGTCTCCGGGTTGGTTCGCTGACGCTGCGGGCAGTACCCGGCCTTCCTTCCGCAGGTATCCCCGCACCCGTGGGCGTAGCGCGGGCGGCGACGGCTCCGTCGGACCATAAGCACGCCACGGTCGAGGTCCACATCCGCCCACTTGAGGCCGAGTGCTTCACCCTGTCGGAGGCCGAGGGCGAGCGCGACGGCCCACCGTGCGGAGTTCCGGCGGCTTTCGGCTGCCTGCAGCAGCCGTTGCACCTCTTCGACGGTGTAGGGCTCCACCTCTTCTTCGCTGACGCGGGGCGCCTTGGCGAGTTGAACGGGGTTCCGGGCAAGGTGGCCGCGCCGTACCGCCTCGTTCAGCGCGGTGCGGAAAGTGCGGTGAATCTGGTGGATCGTCCCCGCCTTACGGCCGTCGGCCACCATGCGCCCGTAGAAGTTCTCGATGTACTCGGGCTTGAGCTTGTCCAGCCGGTGGGCACCGAGGGCGGGGATCAGGTGCTTCCGTACGGCGACGCCGTACCCGACCATCGTGTTCTCGTTGACCGCGAGCGGGGCGATGTTCTCGATCCAGTGCGTCAGCCATGTCTTGACCGTCCAGGGACGCCCCGCCTTCCGAATGGTCCTGGCGTCCCGCTCCTGCTCCAGCTTGCGGACGGCGGCAGTCACTTCGGCGCGGGTCTTGCGCTCGACGTGACGACGGTCCGGCTTGCCGTCGTCCCGAATGCCGACGGTCACGCGACCGTGCCACTTACCGTCATTGCCCAGGTAGATGGAGGACCGGCCGTTCGGCTGACGGGTCCGCTTCTTTTCGTTCTTCTCGTCTGCCATACGAGTGCTCCTCAAGCGGCGCGGTGGGCGGTGCGAAGGCGGGCGACGTACGCGGCCGGAGCGTCAGCGGGAACACGGCGGAGGCCACCGACCATGACGGACTCCAGCTCGCCGGTACGGATGAGGCTGAAGCAGGTGGTTCGGCCGATACGGAGGCGGCGGGCCGCCTCCTCGACGGTCAGCAGCACGAGGGTCGGGTCAACGACATCGGTAAGTGAGGCCGTAGCCATGCGTGGGATGCTCCTTCGTCTCGTGGGGAGGAGCGGGGGCGTGTCCGCCCCCTTCTGGGAGGTCCGCTACAGCCGCTACGCCGCTACATCGCAGGTCAGCGGGGGGTTTTCTGTAGCGGGAAGGTGGGATGTAGCGGCTACGGCCCGTCCCGGGTGCCCTCGTCGGGGTGCGCGGGGCGTGGCGGCGTAGCCGCTACATCTGTGGTTGCCGCTACGCGAGCGGGTGCTGTGAGCTGGGCTGTAGCGGCGTAGCGGATGTAGCGCTCTGCTGGGGCGGGGGTGGGCAGTAGCGCACCCATGCGTCCTGGAGGTCCTGGGCGAAGTAGCCCTTGAGGATGCCGCCGGCGGTGCGGATGTTGCGCGAGACGATGGGTTCGTTGTCGGCGGTCATGTACTCGCGGAGCATCTTGGACAGGCGCCGGGAGTCGAGCGGCTTGCCGTGGAGGTCGGCCCACGGGGCGTCTTCCAGGGCGTTGAGCCGGTCGAGGATCGCGATGGTGGGCAGCTTGTCCACGCCGATGAGGACGTGGTCGCGCAGGTCGGTGAGCAGGCGGATGCCGAGCGATCCCTTGTCGTCGGCCTGGGAGGCCCTGACCAGTTCCGCGCACGCGATCCGGGCCCGCTTGGGCCAGTCCCCGCCGGCCGCGTCCGCGACGGCGAGCAAGGGCTCCCACACGTCGGCCGGTCGGTCGGTGACTCCCTCCGGCATCTCGGGCCTCGCGCCGCGGACCTCCTCGCGGACCTGGTCGGCCCACGCGGCGAGCCGGTCACGGATGGCGTGGCCTTCCTTCTCGTGGTCGCCGATCCGGTAAGGCTCGACCTTCTCGTTGCGGGCGCGACGGCGCATGCGGACGATGACGGACCGGGTCAGGATCGTGTCCGGCAGCGACCCGAGTCCGGCCATGGCCACGGCGCAGTACGAGGGGAAGCCCTGGACGGTCTGGTTGGCGCCGTCCCCGACGCACCGGTACATCAGCCGACCGCGGCGGTGCCCGGCATTGAGGAAGCCCCGGAGCTGTTCGTTGTCTCCGGCCTTGGGCCCGAAGACGGTGTCGATCTCGTCAAAGATGATCGTCGGCCTGTCCCCGTCTACCCCGGACACGGCCCGGAAGAGCGCGGAGGGGGAGGCGTCCACGGCGGCCATCTTGTTGGGCACCAGAGTCTCCATGACCTCCAACGCGCGGGACTTGCCCGACCCCGGTTCGGGGGAGAGGAACGCGATCCTCGGCGTGGAGTCGAAGGAGTCGATCAGGTGGGCGTGGGCGTCCCACAGGGCGACGGCGACGTAGGCCGCCTGGGTCGGGAAGACGTTGAAGCGCCGGTGGAAGGCTTCCACCTCGTTCAGCAGTGCCGCCCCGTCGATGTGCTGCTGGGTCATGCGGCGGTCCTCTCAGCGTGGTGGCGCAGCGGGCAGGCGGCGCGGTGAGCGGCGTGCTCCTCGATCAAGACGGCCACGCGGCGGTGACCGACGGCGGAGCGGTTGCGGCCACACGCGCACACGGACGTGGCGGTGGGCACCGCCCGGCGGCCGGGTGCGGTGACGTGGAGCATCGCGACGATGCGGCGGCCGTCGCCCGGGTGCGGCTCAGGGCGAACAGCAGAGCGGACGCCTTCGGCGGCGACCTTCGGCGCACCACCCCCGCCGGGGGCCGGGGCCGGTTCGGCGGGCGGCCGGTGGGCGGTGGTCGGGGTGAGGCTTTTCAGGCAGGGGCGGGGGCTCATGCCGCCTTCCTCGGGCGGACGGTGCGAATTGACCAGTCGAGGGCGGAGCGGATGGTGGCGCGGCACTCAGCCGGCGGCAGGCCCGCCGCCTCGCCCGCCTCCTGAAAAGCCTCCTCGGCCACGAGGCGGGGGAGGTCGCCCCACGCGACGAACCGCCCCACCGCCCGCGCGCCCCGCAGCAACGCCGCGTTCCGCCCGCCCTCGCTCGTGGCGGCGACGGTAGCCGTCTCGCGCTCCAGCGCCACCCGCGCGACCCGGGAGACATCCCGAGGCGCCACCAGGCGGAACCCGGCTGCGATGGGCTTGGGCGGGGTCTGGAGGAGGTCCAGCAACCATGCCGGGAGATCCAGAACGGGCCGGTCGTCCACGACCTCGTACAGGGCGCCGTGGACGGTGCTGCCTGGGGTGACGACGTAGCCGCCCCACGCCCGGGTGTCGACCAGCGGCGCCAGCGTCCCGGCGGTGTTCCTCAGCCGCACCCCGGCCGGGGCGGTGAAGTACAGGTGCTCACCACCGCTGGGAGTCCGCACCCGGTAGGTGGCCGGGACGGCGTGCCCGGCGCGCTCGCAGAGCGCCTCGAAGAACGCCGCGCCGCCAGGCGCGTCCGAACTGCCCTTGTCCTTGGGCTGGTCGAGGTCGATGACGACTAGCCCGGACGGGCCCGTGGCCAACCCGATGTTGAACGCCCCGGTCGCCCACGCCGCGTGGATGCGGTCGGGGTCGGTGGTGGCGCGCTGCTCCCACTTCACGTGCCCGCCCGCGCAGGTGCCGGTGTGGGGGCACTGCGTCTCGTGGTGGAGGGCGGGGCGCTTGCTACCGGGGCGGAGGGGGAAGACGTGCCAGCCGCGGGCGGCGGCATCCAGAGCGGCGTTCAGCAGCGACGCTCGACGGGCGTCGGCGTGTTGGGTCATGCTGGGTGAACCTCCAGTTCGGTGGAACGTGCTGGGAGTGAGGGCGGCCCCAGACTTTGCCGAGAAGGGGGCCGCCCTTTTGGTGTCAAGAAGCGGTGGGGCGGGGGCGGGGCGGGATGGGGGTGGGTGTGGTGTTGGGGCGGCTGCCGCTTTCCTCGTTCCAGCGGCCGGGGCCGTTGCCGAAAGGCGCGGCGGGACGGGTGTTCGAGGGCTTGCCTGGCATGGGGACTCCTCGATAGGTCGGAGGGATGACCACAAACGGAATCTCGGGGAACGGCCGCCCAGGGAGGCGCTGACACCCCCTGCCTGATGGCTCGTGGAGGGGGTTTCGAGCCTGTGAGCTGGGGCGCCTCCCTGACTCCCTGCAAGGTCATTTGTGCAGGTCAGTGCCAGGGAGGCGGGGCAGGGAGCCGTTCAGGGAGTTCTCCCTACCTCCCTGGCCCGCGCGGGGCACGCTTCCCTCTACTGGGCGGCGGAAGCGGAACCATCGTCGTCGGTCCGGTTGGCGAGGGCGCGGGCGACCCGGTCGCGGCCGACGACCATGCGGCCGTCGGACTTGTACGGCTCCGCGCCGGCGGCCTCCAGCACGCGCTTGAGGTCGCCGTTCGTCCAGTCCCCGTACGCCTTCGGGTTGGTGGCCGCGAGGCGCTGGAGCACGTCCTGCGTGAGCACGCGGGGCGCGGTTCCGATGACGGCGGCGATGTCCGCGAGCGGGTCAACGTCCTCGCCGGTGTCGATCACGCGCAGGGTGGTGACCCCGTCGCGCAGGGCCCGCGCCCGAGCGGCGACCTCAGCGGCCTGATCGGTGTCGATGTAGTGCGTCCGGACGGTGATGGACGCCTGCCCGGCCGGAATGTCGATCCCGTCCGAGGCGACGACCAGCGTGCCCTTGTCGAGCCCTTGGCGCAGCAGATGCGGGGCGGCGCCCCCGTCCACGGCCTTGTCCCCCAGCGCCATGCGGGCCTGCGACTCCGTACCCAGCGCCAGGGACGCACGGGTATGGGCGCCTTCCCGAACGAGCTTGGGAAGGTTCTGGTCGGTGGGGTCCTGCGTGCCCTGCCACAGCAGCACGTTGACCGCCCGCCCCTGGTTGTGGATCTTCCGCGCCGCCATGAAGTACCGGGACGTGGCCTTCGACCCGCCGTAGGGGCGCTTCTCCTCGTCCACGGCCGGGCACATGAACGCCACCTGCGCCTCGTCCACCAGGACGATGAGCGGGGGGAAGGCGGTGCCAGGCGGGGAGGTCAGGCGCCGCTCCATCTCGGTGACGCCGGATTCGACCATCTCGGTGGCCTGGATGACGTGGTCGTCGGTGGGGCCCTGGATGAGGACGGTGGCGATGCCGTCGAACATGGCCCAGTCCCCGATGCCCTTCAGGTCCGCGATCCGGAACTCCACGCTCGGGTCGAGCGCCAGCCACAGGGCGAGCGCGCGGACGGCCGCGGTCTTGCCCTGGTTCGACAGGCCCGTGACCAGCATGTGCCGCTGATACAGACTCAAGGCCGCGGCGTCGCCGCGCAGGTCCTGGCCCCACGGGGCTTTGCCCTTCTTGTAGTCGGCCCGCAGCTCGGGGTCGAGAACGAGGGGGGAGGGGCCGATGGGCTGGTCCAGCGCGCCGGAGTCCGCGATCCACAGCCGCACCGTGCGGGCCGCGGCCGGGATGGTGATGAACACCTCGTGCTCGTGCCGGGACAAGTTCTCCGCGAGCTTCCGCCGCCTGCCCTGGACCTCCTGGGTGGACACGCCGGAGGGCAGGGTGACGTCGACT